>DASYSW010000549.1:0-2376 GCA_036002905.1 Chitinophagaceae bacterium | reverse complement strand
ACTATGAGACATTTGTTGCGTTGCACTCTTTTGTGGCTTGTCCTTTATTGAACAACAATTGTAAGAAGTTATGCTGGCGTTGACGAAATGAAATCGGCCAGTAACAAAAAAATAGTGGCACGTCTTAAGATGAGCGCAGAAACCTTCGGCAGCAGGCGGGATTGAAAAAAGATTTTCAGGAAATTTATCAAGCTCTTTAATTCAACAAATCTCATTAGAATTAAAAACCCTCCCCCGTTGGGGGAGATGGAGGGGGCCTTATGTTCAAAAATTATTTAAAAACTGCTTTTCGCAACCTGCGGAAAAACAAATTGTATTCTGCCATCAACATTTTTGGCTTGATGGTAGGACTGGCAGCATGCCTGCTAATCGGCGTGTACGTTGATCACGAATTGAGTTATGATAAATTCAATACGAATGCCGATCGTATCGTGCGTGCTACCATGGAATACAAGTTTTCAGGAACTGTAAACCAAACGGCTACTACCGGAACAAAAGTAGGACCGCAATTCAAACGAGTCTTTCCTTCGATCGAAGAATACGTAAGGACATTCATTAGTCATAATGTGGTACAATCCGGGGATAAGATGTTCGATGAGCCGCGCATTTTGTATGCTGATCCCGCTTTCTTTAAGATCTTCTCTTTCCGGCTGGTCAAAGGAAATGCAGCCACCGCTCTTGACGCCCCGGATAAGATCGTACTGACACAGTCAATGGCTAAAAAATATTTTGGTGATGAAGAGCCGCTCAATAAGATCATTAACACCGGGAGAAAAAGTTTAAGAGTATCGGCTGTTTGTGAAGACGCCCCTCAGAACTCACAGTTAAAATTTGATTTTGCCACGCAATTCTTAAATCTTGGGAATAATGTAAAGGAAGAGGTTTACTGGAACGCAAACTGGGTCACTTATTTTTTATTGAGAGATAAAAAAAGTATCCCACAATTGCAGCACCAGGCTGCAGAGTACATGAATACAGCACAAGTAAGAACGGAAACAAGGATCGAGAACAGGGATGACTACCTTACCATCAAAATAGAACCACTCACCAAAGTACATCTATATTCCTCGCTGGCAGGATTTGAGCCCAATGGCAACATCAGGTACATCTATATATTCGCAGCTATCGCATTTCTTATATTAATTATTGCCTGCGCTAATTATACCAATCTTGCCACCGCTCAATCTGCGGGTCGAAGTGCCGAGATAGGGATGCGGAAAGTGATGGGCGCATCAAAGCCCCAGGTGTTCCGGCAATTTATTGGTGAGTCTTTTGTGATAACCTTTATCGCGGCGGTCCTGGCATTTGCCCTGAGCATTTTCCTTATTCCTTACTTCAACAATATTTCGGGAAAGCAATTTACTGCAGCTACTATGCTACAACCCCTGCCCATTATCTCACTGCTGGTTTTTTCCGTACTTGTTAGCTTTTTTGCCGGTCTATATCCAGCGTTGATCTTATCCGGAACACAAATTCTAAATGTGTTGAAAAAAGGATTTTCATTTACCGGCGGCCGGAATACGTTGCGCAAAACCCTAATCGTTGCTCAATTTGGAATTTCAGTATTCCTGATCATTTATACAGTGATCATCATGCAGCAAATGCGCTATATGCAAACAAAAAGCCTTGGCTATGATAGGGACCATGTTGTTGTACTACCGATCGGGGGAAGCATGTTTCAGAATTTTAAAAGCCTTAAAGATGCATTTCAGCAGGTACGTGGCGTAGAAGGTGTGACAGCCTCTTATGAAACGCCGGAGTTTGTGGAATGGGGCGATGGCATTACGGCCATTGACGAAAAAGGAAAACATGACATTTCATTGAACGCGATGCCGGTTGACCTTGATTTCACCCGGACAATGAAAATGCAACTGATCGCCGGCCGTGATTTCCAGGAATCTGACTTTTCAATGATGGACACAACAAATAATAGTGAGAATTTTCATCAACCCTATATTATAAATGAAGCGCTCGCAAGTAAAATTGGATGGACACCACAGCAGGCGATTGGCAGAACCATCAGTAAAGGTGCCGACGGACCGGTGGTCGGGGTTGTAAAGAACTTCAACTTCAGCAGCCTTCATGATCCAATCGGTCCTCTTGTCATTCTCCTTGGTCGCGATTTTTCACGTGATTTCATGATCCGCATTGATGGCAACGACCTGCAAGCAACTATTGGCCGGCTTGAAATGGTTTGGAAACAACGAATAACTGACAGGCCTTTTAACTATCACTTTCTTGACGAAGACTATAATAAGCTTTATCAGTCCGAACAACGATCGTCTGCGTTATTCGGCGTTGCGGCCGCGCTTGCTATTGTGCTTGCTTGCCTTGGTTTGTTTGGATTGGCTGCATTTACAACCGTTCAGCGTACAA
>DASYSW010000548.1:0-3295 GCA_036002905.1 Chitinophagaceae bacterium | reverse complement strand
ACCCTGGTCAACGACTCCTTGTGGCTATCCCAACGGTTGATCGCTGATCTTTTTGAGAAAGATCCAGACACGATCGGGACACACATCAAAAAAGTTTATGCCGAAGGCGAACTTGAGGTGGAAACGACGACGGCAACTTTTTCCATCGATGTACAACAAGGAAGGCGTCCATTATCGGCCAGCTTTCGGGTCCCATCCGCATGGTAGAGAATGCCGTTCTTGTCCAAAAACACACGAGAAGAAATCGAAGACAATATCGCCTCGCCTAAACGCAGCCGAGATAACCCCGCTCCTTTCTTTGAATCTATACGGTATTCCGATTGCTCGTTAATAATAGATATAGGTTGCCAGAAAAAAAGCGCCAGATTCCATGCTATTACCGTTTCGGCCGGCACGGCAAGCAGGTGACATGCCACAAGCCCACCCGAGGAACTTATTTCATCAAAATCAAGCAATTGCAAATCGTTTGATAGAAAGGATTCGTTGCACAAACCGGCCGATTGGTTCGAACTCATTCCCCGGCACGGTACACAAGTTTATTGCTAAGCCCCAATCGTCAAAATTTGGGCTTTTTCTTGCTGGCTGTCAATTACTTCTGTGTTTCAAATCTGATGAGTGTTATCAATGAGTTGCGAATTCATTTAGTTTGACTTGAAGCAAAAAGGAATTGCAAATAATTATCGATTAAAGCGTTGTGTGTTTTTGTAAAGTGTTCGACTTCTCCGACGGGGGGCGCTGATCTTATCAAATAACTACCGGTCAGGCTTATCCTTTTCCAACAAACTTTGGGCAATTAAGGAAGCAACAAGCCGTAGAAGTTCATCCTCTTTTTCATTCATTAATTTGCCTTTAGACCTTGGTTTGGGATCTTTTTTCTCTCCACATTTAGTCTTGACGAAACAAATGGAATTCCCGGTCTTGGTTCCTTTAAATTTCTTTTGCCAGTGGACCAGTGTTTTAACATTCAGCTTGTGCTTCACCAATACAGCCTCTAAGCCAACCAGATCAGTCTCTCTTAGAATAAGAACTTTCTCCTGCGTAGTAAACCGCAAACGGGGCTCTTTCATATTGTTTTACAACATTTACGAAAAAAACGCATTCTAGGTCTCATCGACAATCCTTTGGTTTAACTTTTCATACAATCCTATTAGCCTATTTTCGGATCTTTCTCTGTAATGCTTCCTTACCCCGCAAATAGCCTTTGAGGAAATTCAAGGCCGAATTGCTATCGTAAAAATGATGAAACCCGGTACCAATATCATACAGCCGATAACAATTTTTAAAGACATCGATCGCCTTTAAAAATATTCCCTTGAATTCAATTGATTGCGCCTCATTGAAAAAAATAAATTTCAAAGGTGTGTTCAACGGATGATTGTCTGAATGACCGTATGATTTGTTGCGAAGGTCCGTCAACAACACGAAGATCTTAGTTTTTCGAATTTCCTTGAGCGTTTGTACGTTTTGCGAATGCCAACTGAAATCAGTAGGATACTTTTTTCGTAACAGGTTGTTTAATTTATAAAGCGACGATTCTCCTTCGTCCCCATTTACCTGGTTTTCCAATAACTTGCAAAATTGCACGACCAGGAAAAACTGAGCCGTCATCGTTTGGAACGTAAAGATCTCATTTTTTAGCCGCCGGGAATCCTCCTGGCTAAACTCACCGAAAGAATAGGCATAGAAATGCGAATACGCCTGGCTTACAAAAAGGATCGTCGTATTGATGGTATCAAATATTCCTTTTATGCGCAGATCTTCACTTTTATAATCATTTGTAGAAAGCATATTCACTATTTTACGAAAAATGCCCTTTTCCAACCACTCCCTTTTTAATCTCTCCAACCGCTTCGCATCAAAATACCACCCGAATAATCCATACTTGGGGGGGCACGAGGGCACGGTCATTGCGCCCATTCCCGTGCACCGGCTCACTCCTCTCTACCCTCGGAAGCAAAGCGACCCTCTGCGCCGACGGACAGTTTGCTCGTGTATTTAATAGAGCATTGTTCTCCGGGTACTCAGACTAGCGGGTTAAACGGACATGCCCGCTACGTTTTGTGGGCCAATTTAAATGAAATAACCCCTGTCGCCAGCGGGAGATATCTATCTGCCTCCTGATCGAATCATAATTATTCAAGCATAAGCACCACTTCCCGGTCAACTATCTCGTCTGCTAAGACCTCAAAACAAATAGTATCGTCATTCCAAGCGGTGAGTCTTATACCGTTCGTATCCAGGAAATACACCTTTAAGTCGAATTGAATTTGGGCTTCTTTTATCTCCTTCCACATATAACCAAAAGGAATACCGCCCACATAAATTCCACAGACTTCCACGTTTCTTAAAAGGAAGTTATTATGATTTTCCCGATGTTCAAAAATCACCTTAACGAAATCTTCTGAAGGACTTAAGGGGTAGCCACTTTCAACATAGGCAACAGTGTACCCCCCATCCGTACAATATCCTCTAATAATCTCTGCATCTTTTATTATAAGTCCAATTGGGCCATACATGTTTTTGCGGTCATTGATCGAAAAGGTGAACGAAAAAGCATCGAGTTTCACCTTACTTATCTTCTCCAATGCACATTTAACCTGGTCGGAAAATCTAACGCCATCAGGAAGAATCGCTTCTGCCGACGGTCTCGTAATGGCGTGTAATATCAGCAAATTTTGATATTTCCCATATAAATCGCCTACTCTTTCCACGTTCTGTTCCATGGCAATAATTATCTATTCGACTGAAAAAAGGCTGATCAGTTCGTTATAACCGTGAATGTTGACATTGAATCCCTTGTCATCGACAAAATCGTAGACGTCGACTTCATAAGACTGCTGTTCGCTTTTATTACCGGGGTCAACCAGTCCGTGTTGCTGATTAAAGGTCCAGCGACGCCCGGTATAAAACTTTCCCCCGTCCAACATATCGCGTTCATGCTGCTCCAACTCGCCCCACCCTGAGTCATCCGGGCCATAAAGCTGAATCAGTCGTTCCATGACAGCAATCTTTTCGTCGCCGGTCAGACCGAAGGCAGCATAAAAGGTAACTGCTGTATATGCGCCCTTGTCAAAATTACTGGATGTATCCCATTTCCGGATATTGACACAATCGAACACCCCCATTGCCCGTTGCGGAAGGACAAAAAGATAGTCTATGAAGAAGTTTTTCCCTTCCCGGGTCTCTTTCCGTTCCAGGGCTTTAGTATCCATGAATCGGGGGATGTCGCACTGCAAAAGATCCAGGATGGTCCCTTTGCGTCTCACGGAAAAGTCCTTTATTCGTGGAAGACTGA
>DASYSW010000547.1:0-4679 GCA_036002905.1 Chitinophagaceae bacterium | reverse complement strand
AAAGGGATCATTAAATAAATTTGTTAACACCGCCGGATCTAATAATCTACGAACCTTCAACCAACAGCACACATGAAAGGTTTAATGATGGAATATCAGTTGACTCTTCCCACTATCTTACGAAGGGCTGAAACTTTATTTGGAAAAAAGGAAATCGTGAGCCGTCGTCCGGATAAGAGTATTCATCGTTACACCTACCACGATTTCGCCCGGCGTACAAAAAAACTTGCAGTAGCTCTGCATCAACTTGACATTAACCATGGCGACCGGGTCGCCACACTTTGTTGGAATCATTCCCAACATCTCGAAGCCTATTTCGCAATTCCCTGCATGGGTGCAATTGTCCATCCGCTAAACCTTCGGCTCAGCGCCGACGATCTTGGTTACATTTCCAACCACGCCGAAGACAAAATCATCATTGTAGACGAGATACTGCTGCCATTGTTTGCAAAATTCAAAGACTCGACAAACATTTCCAAAGTCATTGTTATATCGCAATCTGAGAAGCAGTTACCGGACGGATATTTAAATTATGAAAAGATAGTTGCCGGTGCGAACGATTCATTATTCGAACCATTTGAAGGCGACGAAAATTCTGCTGCGTTCATGTGTTACACCTCGGGAACAACCGGAAAACCGAAGGGTATATTGTATTCCCACCGTTCCATCATGCTTCATGCGATGTCATCTTTGTTAAGTTGTATTGGTGTAGATATCACAGAGCGGGATGTTTTGTTACCTGTCGTTCCCATGTTTCATGCCAGTGCCTGGGGCTATCCCTACAGCTGCACTTTTGTTGGTACTAAACAAGTTTTTCCCGGTTCTTTCCTGGATGCCGAAAGTCTTTTACAGCTTTTTGAAAGCGAAAAAGTAACTCTCACTGCAGGTGTGCCTACGGTTATGATGAGTATCCTGAATACATTGGAAAATGAACCAGGCAAATACAAGCTCTTCTTACGGCTCATAATAATGGGCGGTTCATCAGCACCTCACTTTTTAGCTAAGTCCCTTGAGGAAAACTATGGAATTGAGGTACTTCACACCTGGGGAATGACTGAGATGTCGCCACTAGGCAGTACTTCAGTAATGACCACTAAACTGGAGAACGCATCCAAAGAAGAACAACTTGATCATGTAGTAAACCAAAGTTTGCCGATTCCATTTGTTGAGATTCGTGGCAGGAACGACTCTGGGATCATCCCCTGGGATGGACAGACCATGGGCGAACTGGAAGTGCGTGGTCCTTGCGTTTGTTCTTCCTATTACAAAGAAGAAGCAAATAATGAAAGATTTACTCATGATGGCTGGCTGAAAACCGGCGACATTGTCACTATTAGTGAAGGAGGGTTCATTGAAATAAAAGACAGAAATAAAGACGTCATCAAATCGGGGGGAGAATGGATCAGTTCAGTAGCGCTGGAAAATTCATTGATGTGCCATCCTTCCGTACAAGAAGCAGCGGTGATTGCTGTTCCTGATGAGAAATGGATAGAACGTCCGTTTGCTTATGTAGTACTTAAGGAAGGAAAAAATTTTTCACCTGTTGAGCTAAACGAGTTTCTTGCTACCAGGTTTGCGAAATTCTGGACACCGGACGGCTACGATGTAATTGATGCCATTCCTAAAACCTCGGTGGGAAAGTTTTTAAAATCTGCTCTGCGGGAGAAATACCTTAGAGAACACAAATGACCAGGCGGACGTTTGGACTTGTTTGTGGCGCTTACTATTTGCAGCAATGACAACCAAAAATTTCAAAATAGAAACGGATGAGATTAGAAAATAAAATTGCTTTGATCACCGGTGGTGCCAGTGGAATCGGTCTTGCTACCACCGAACGGTTTGCCAAAGAAGGTGCAAAGATCATTTTGTGGGATGTATCGGACAAGGGGAATGACGTGGCTGAGCGATTAAAAAAAGAAGGATTTAAAATTGTCTTTAAGAAAGTGTCTGTGACAAACCTGGACGAAGTACAGCAAGCGGTCGCGGAAGCTCAGGAGCATTTTGGACGGATCGACATCCTGATCAACAATGCGGGCATTACCAAAGACAGAACCCTACTTAAAATGACAAACCAGGAATGGGACGATGTTATTTCGGTAAATCTTACAGGAGTGTTCAACTGCACAAGGGTTGTTGCCTCCATAATGAAACAGCAAAATTATGGACGTATCATTTCTGCATCCTCTAATGTCGCAATTCGCGGAAACTTTGGACAAACGAATTACGTTGCAACTAAGTCGGCTATCATTGGCATGACGAAAGTATGGGCAGTAGAACTTGGTCGCTACAACATCACGGTCAATTGTATTGCACCGGGGTATATCACCACAGCCATGACTGATGCAATGCCTGAGAAAGTTCGCAAGGAAAGTATTCCTCTCATACCGCTTGGCAAATGGGGAGTGCCCGACGACATTGCAAACGGCTACCTTTACCTGGCTTCTGATGAGGCATCGTTTGTTAGCGGAATTTGTTTAACTATTGATGGCGGAGCGGCGAGGTAATTTTAGGGATCATCGCCTGTAACTTTAAATCCATTGTGAACTTTTTGGCGGTAATTAAAAAGAGCATTGCTGAAACGAGACCTACCACTATTGTGATCGACATAGCCCAACGCAAAGATTCACGACCAAGGGACGGGGCGAGTTGATCACTGATCATCCCCACAAACAACGGTCCTAGTCCAAGTCCAATAAGATTCAATACTAAAAATAAAATCGCCGATGTGAGTGACCGCATCGACGCAGGGACGAGGCTATGTGCCACCGCAATCGATGGTCCCAAATACATGCTTTGAAGGGAAGCACAGCATCCCAGGCAGATCAATGAAAAAGATGTATTCTGAAAGAAGAGTGCCCCAGCCGCAAATAATAGAGAAAGTATAATGGCATAGGCAGGAAGTTTCAGATACCACCGCTTATCTCTTTTTCCAAAATGATCGGTTAGGAATCCTCCGGCAAACGAACCAATTGCGCCACCAAAGCCGAAGATCGGACCCAACAAAGCACCAATTTCGGAATTCTTCATGCCATGAAGCCTTGCGAGAAATGACGGAGCCCAATTCAAGAGACCATAAATGCAGAACACATGCAGGCCTGTAGCTAATGCGAGATAAACGAAAGTGTTGGTTGAATACAATTGCTTAAGCACCTTACCAACCGATTGAGACCTCGTTGCTGGCGCATCATTGACATCCGTTGCTCCCTTTCGAGGCTCCCTGACTGACGTATAAAAGAGTACTGAAAAGATTACTCCTGGTATACCGACAACAAGAAAAGCGGTTCGCCATCCAAGATGCTGATTCAAATAGCCGCCCATTAAAAAGCCAGTCAATAGGCCAAAATAAATACCCGTTGAATACATTGAGAGCGCCGTGGACCGCTTTTCAGGCGGGAAGTAATCAGAGATCATGGCATGAGCGGGTGGGCTTCCGCCTGCTTCACCAACACCTACGCCGATACGTGCTAAAAGCAATTGAATGAAATTTCGGGCCGATCCTGAAAGGGCTGTCATTATACTCCACAAAGCCAGCGACACGGTCACTGTATTTTTTCGGTTTGATTTGTCGGCAAACCGTGCGATAGGAATGCCCAGGGTAACATAAAATATCGCGAATGTAAATCCCGAGAGGAGGCCAAGTTGGGTATCGGACAGGTTCAATTCATTTTTTATCGACTCCTGGAGAATCACAATGAGCTGCCGGTCCACAAAATTGAATACATAAACAAGTGTCAGCATCGTCAACACATAATTTCTGTAGGCGTTGCTGAATTCCGTTGTTTGCATGCTTTATTAATTCAATGCTTTTTTAATTCCGGTTGGTGACGAGGTTTGACAAACAAAAGGGATCATAAAATGATCCCGACACCAGGTAATAGGTTACCCTTTATAATTTTTCGCTCAGCTCATCGATCAATTGTCTTCCTGCTTCAATATCTGTTTTCAATTTTTCTTCATTGAACTCTTTCTCTTCATTTAATGTTTCAAGATGAGCGTTCAATGCAGCAATGAGATCTTTGACAGGTTTTGAGGTTGACTTTGCGGCGAGTTTTCTCAGGATCATGATCTTTTCATAATCAACAATTCCCTCCCGTAATTTTTCAAATCGAATACCACTGTTCCCGCCGGGATAAATCAGAAAGCAATCGCCTGCCGGCCAGGATCCAAAACGACCATCACGCATTGGGTCTGCAGGCCAGGCATCATAAGCCCACCGCAAAAAACCATTGTATCCATGAGCTGCGGAATACCAGCTGATCCATCTTCCCTCCACGGGCGGTGAGAACAAAAAATTGTTCGGATACGATGGAGTGCAACAAACATAAAATGTAGTCGTCATTCCTTTTGACGCCCTTGCCTTGACAGTTTCCACACCTGCTTCCTTGCCATGCACGAAACAGTAATCATTCAGCAAGGTATCGAGTTCCGGATGCCAGTCACCGGCATAAGTGATCTTCCAATTTTTCGAATGTTCTTTGATGACTTTAATCGCGGACAATGTCTGCTCCATTGCATTTTCATTAATTCCAAGGTAGGTTTTGTCAAGCCAACCTCGCTTTTCAAGATGTGAACGCAAGTCAGTTAAGAAAATATCCCAGTTCTTTTTAAATTCCGGAGAAGTTGGGACCCATTGTTCATATACATAATTGCCGGTCGCTTCACTCATGTAACGAAACCTT
>DASYSW010000546.1:0-9355 GCA_036002905.1 Chitinophagaceae bacterium | reverse complement strand
GCGTTTGTAATCTGTTTTATCAACGATGCCACCCTGGTATTGGTTATATGCATCCTGTAAACTTCGATCCAACCTCACAATATCCTCGTCAAGTACTGAGATTTGTTTCTGCGTCAGTAACACATCATAAAAAGCTTTGCTAACTCCTGCAATAATGCCGATCCGGGCGCTGTCTGTTATTTGGCTATAAGCTTTTTTAATTTCCCCCGATGTTCTCGCCGCAAGCAGCACATCAGGATTGAAAATATTTTGCGTTCCGGCAACTCCGATGCTGGAAATATTGCTCGTTCCATTCGCTATAAAAGCCCCGTTAAAAAAATTCGTCGGCAACTTGATATTATGCTGATAATATGCGTCAAGACTGATCTGTGGAAACCAATCAGCCAGTTTTGTCCTGATAGTGGCATGTGCGATTTTTTCATCTATCAGCGACTGCTGAAGATGTGGTTGATGTGTCAGTGCATATTGAATACAGGCAGGCAAAGTAGCATTGGGCAAACTGTCGTTTTGAGAAGATTGAGTAAAACCTTTAACGGAGTAACTTAAAATCGTTACTAAAAAAAGAAATTGGCTTCGCATTATTCCGTACTAAATATTGTCAAGTTCAGCAATAATTCGTGAATACAATGATATTGTCCCATTTTTTTTCCAAATTATGGGTTTCGTCAAACGACCGGTTGCCCGGATCAGTTTTCCGGTAACATCTCAACAAACAACCGGGAATTTAGTTTGTTTATATTTGTCAATAATGGCTGAAACCCAAACCACATATTATCATTCGCCGGTTGGAGTTTTAAAAATCTCCGGCACTGACGATTACATAACTGAAATCATCTTTAACGATAAGGTTCAAAGGTTAGACGTCAGAAAAAAAAATTTATCACCCATGATGATACAATGTTTGGAACAATTAATCCAGTACTTCAATGGGCAGAGACGGAAATTTGAACTCCCCATCCACCAGGAGGGCACTTCCTTTCAGCAAGAGGTATGGGCAGAATTAATGGCTATCCCCTTTGGGAAAACGATCAGCTATATCGAACTGGCCCGTCGCATTGGTGACACAAAAGCAACAAGGGCAGTAGCTTCAGCCAATGGAAAAAATAACGTCTGTATTATTGTTCCCTGCCATCGTGTGATTGGGGCCAACAAAGAATTGGTAGGCTACTCCGGAGGGCTTTGGAGAAAGAAATGGTTATTGGAACATGAAATGAAAGTGGCGTATGGGGTACAGACTTTATTCTAGAGTAAATTCCAAGAAACAAATTCCAAATCGCAAGTGAATCTCAAGTGCAAAATATCAAATAACCATTTTGGTTTTTAATCTATTTGGAACTTGTGATTTGGTTTCTTGTAATTTTTTTATCCCAGTTCTTCGCTACTAAACGCCAGTGGCAACAATTGGCTGGCTGATTTGATCACATAAACCTTTCCCTTTAGACCTGCCAGAATTAATCGTATTAGCTTGTTCGTTCTCCCTTCAAATTCAAGCAATGACTGTCGACACATACCACAAGGAGAAATGGGATGATCGCTTTTTATTTTGTTACTCTGATAGCTCACAGCCATTGTTTCAACCGGAACATCCGGATAAAGGGAAGAGACGGTGCTTAGCAAAACTCTTTCGGCGCAAATCCCAACCGGATATGAGGCATTTTCCTGGTTGGTGCCGGTTACAATTTTTCCATTCCCGAGTTTCGCAGCGACTCCTACATGAAAGTGTGAATAAGGGGCGTATGCTTTGCCGGTAACGTTGCGGGCTTCAGTCAATAATTGTTGGTCCCCGGCATCTAATTCATCAATGCTGTCATAGACCTCAAAAGAGAATTCAAATTTGCGCTCCTTCATATTAGTCTCGAGGCGTTTTGATCATGAATCGTGAGATGTGAAACGCGAATTGAAATTTATGCCTCAATTGACGATTCTCGATTGCGATTCACGATTTATTTTACAAATCTGAACAAACGATTCCATCTTGGGCCATGCTCCCAGCTAAACCAGATAATCGAAGCTTTACCAACAATATGATCTTCGGGAACAAATCCCCAAAAACGAGAGTCCTGCGATTTATGACGATTATCACCCATCATCCAGTAATAGTCCATTTTGAATGTATAGGTCGTAGCTTCTTTTCCATTGATAAGAACCTTTCCTCCCTGTTGCTCCCATGTATTCTTTTCATACACTTCAATGCATCTTCTGTATAGATCGATATTTTGCGGAGTTAAATTAATTGTAGCTCCCTTTTTGGGAACCCATAGCGGACCAAAATTGTCGGCCGTCCATCTGAAATAAGTGGTGTCGTGAGGGAAAACATTGCCACTGCCTGAAGAATCGATTTCTTTAATTATTGAATTCGCAACTACACCGGGAATTTTTTTCAACTTTTCGAGCTCTGGTAGTGCAATATTGATTCGGTATACATAACCAGTACCCGGGGAAAAATCAGGATCATCATCTTCCTGGTTTAATTTTATTCCTGCCTCGCGTAGCTGGTCCTCGTCAATCATTACATTATTTGTTCTGAAATCATAAAATGTAGATGATGTCGGTGATACAAATGCTGGCTCTCCATTCACATAAAGAATTCCGTTGACGATCCTCAGCGTATCGCCGGGAGTGCCGACACAACGTTTTATGTAGTTGTCAGTTTTATCAACAGGATGAACAGCGATGGGAAGATCAGGGTCGTCAAGAATTTGTTGCCTTGCTGCATCCGAAAATGTGCCATTGAGTTGACGGATAAAATCATAGTAAGGCCTGGCAGATTGATAACCTGGTTTGTTGATCACTGTGTCACCTTCGGGGAAGTTAAAAACCACGTCATCATTTCTCTTTACCGGCGAAGCCCACCAGCGTATATATGGAATCTTGATCAGTGTGGAATATGATTTCCAACTCGAGCCGGGAATATAATTATGAATAAATGGAATTGACAAAGGCGTATTCGGTAGGCGCGGCCCATAACTCCACTTGCTTACAAAAAGAAAATCGTTGACCAATAAAGTCTTCTCCATCGAGGCAGAAGGAATTGTATACGCTTCAAAAATAAAAGTACGGATGAGCGTAGCGGCTACAATTGCAAAAATTGCTGCGTCGAACCATTCTCGTGCTGCCGTTTTTTTGTGTTTCTTTACCGCGTCTGGTCCTATATATTTTACGTTTTCGTAGAAGGCGATATAAGGAAAATAAAATGGCGCTAATAAAGACGCAAGTATGTGTGATCCTATTGAGAACTTTCCGTATAGCTTAACAAACTCAATAAAAATGCCCGGCGTAATAAACCAGCCCACGACCGGGATAAATTGCCAGAACACCCAATGCCTCGGGCGGTTGGCCAACGTCTCCATGATCCAGGTATTATAAAAAGGAACAAATGCCTTCCATGCAGGCACGCCAGCTTTTTCGAACAATTTCGCCAAACCAAATGAAGGTAAAAACACAAGCAGAGTTCCGATCAGGTAGATGATCACCAAATGGTGTAAAGGCATATCCTTAGTTTAAGCGGGCAAATTTATCATAATAATTGGCGAACCAAAATTTAAAACCGCAAAGTTTTGCTAAGATGGATTGACGGTTACCGGTGTCCTGCTACCCATTTCCAGTACTCAATAGCCGGACGTTTCATTATGACGATTCAGGGACAATAACTGGTAACTATTTAGGCATCACGTAACTTTTGACATCTTCAGCTGTAATTGTTTTTCCTGAAAGAATGACCAATCTCTCTACTACGTTCCTCAGTTCACGGATATTACCCGTCCAGTCGTAGCCCTGCAATAACTGCATGGTGTCATCATCAATCGTTTTTTTAGCAATCCCGTAATCTTCGCAAATATCAGTGAGGAACTGGTCCACCAATGGCGGGATGTCATCTTTGCGTTCGTTTAAAGAAGGTACATGTATAATAATTACACTTAGCCTGTGATACAAGTCAAGACGAAAGGTCTTTGCATCAACTTCTTTCAAAAGGTCTTTATTCGTAGCAGCGATCACACGGACATCAACATTAATATCTTTATCCGCCCCTACTCTTGTGATCTTTCCTTCCTGCAACGCACGTAATACTTTTGCCTGGGCATTCAAACTCATATCACCGATTTCATCAAGAAAAAGTGTACCACCGTTTGCCTGCTCGAATTTTCCGATCCGTTGTTTTATAGCTGAGGTAAATGAGCCTTTTTCATGTCCAAATAATTCACTTTCGATCAGCTCGCTGGGGATTGCTGCACAATTCACTTCGACGAGCGGTCCACTGGCGCGGTTACTTTTTTCGTGGATCCATCTTGCCACCAGTTCCTTACCAACTCCATTTTCCCCCGTGATCATCACTCGTGCCTCGGTGGGTGCAACTTTATCAATAGTCTCGCGTATTTTGTTTATAGGTGCAGAATGACCGATCATTTCCTGTACCCTGTTCACTTTCTTCTTAAGCACCTTAGTTTCGGAGACCAGGTTGCTTTTGTCCATCGCGTTACGGATGGTGATCAACAGGCGATTGAGATCAGGTGGCTTGGAAATGTAGTCGTAGGCGCCCGTTTTTACTGCTTCCACGGCTGTCTCGATGTTGCCATGACCCGAGATCATGATGACCGGGATATCCGGATTGCTTTCGCCCGCTTTTTGCAAAAATTCAATGCCATCTATCTTCGGCATCTTTATATCACACAGCACAACATCATAGTTTCTTTCCCTAAACTTTTTTAGCCCCTCCTCTCCGTCAGAAGCCTCATCAATTTTATAGCCTTCAAAAGAAAGAATTTCACTCAGTGTCTTCCGTATTGCTTTTTCATCATCGATGATCAGAATATCAGCCATTGATTTTAAACTATTAGTTCGCAAAAATAATTGAAAACCTAGTAACACGAATTTCTTCGAATTACACGAATAAAGGCGCTATTGATTCTGCAACCTTGATTAACTCCTCTCCTCGCAGCCTGCACCTTAGTGTAATTCGTCTTAATTTGTGTTGAAAGGGCACAAAAAAAGAGGCCGGGATAGAAATCCAGCCTCGTTTTAAAATCCAATATCCTATGAAAAACCGAGACAAAGATGTGGTTTATAATCCAAACGTTGCAGCACTATCCTGAAAATCTTTTTAACAAGCTGTGAAAAAATAAAACCCGGAAAATTTCCGGGTTTGAAAAAGTTTTTTAGAGAAATATTGCTATTTATTTAAATACATCACATCTTTTACCAGCTTCACAGTGCGTGGCACATCTGGTAATGCAGCTGCAACAAGATTGGGGGCGTAATGAAGCGGCGCGTCCGCAGCCGTGATGCGACGAATAGGAGCATCCAAATAATCGAAACCTTCTTTTTGAATGTGGTAAGCAAGTTCGGAAGATACTGACCCAAAAGGCCATTGCTCCTCGACAATTACAAGACGGTTTGTTTTTTTCACGCTCCCAAGAACAGTCATCCAGTCAAGGGGCCGAATTGTTCTGAGATCAATAACTTCAGCATTCACATCTTCTTTTTCCAGTTCGGAAGCCGCAGCCATTGCTACCTTCATCATTTTATTGAATGAGACGATCGTAACATCAGTACCCTGTTTTTTTACATCGGCTTTCCCAAGCTCGATATAATATTCCTCCTCCGGCACTTCGCTTTTGTCCCCATACGATACTTCACTTTCCATGAATATCACGGGGTCCTCCTCGTAGCGGATTGATTGTTTCAATAAACCTTTTGCATCATAACCATTGCTGGGAGAAACAACTTTTAAACCCGGTATATTGGCATAGAGGTTTTCGTAGGCTGTAGAATGCTGAGCACCCAATTGACCGGCTGAACCATTGGGACCGCGAAAAACAATTGGGCACGAAACCTGGCCACCACTCATGGCAAGCATCTTTGAAGCGGTGTTCAGAATTTGGTCCAATGCAAGGTTCGCAAAATTCCAGGTCATGAATTCAACGATAGGGCGCAAACCATTTTGGGCGGCTCCCACGGCCACGCCGGCAAACCCAAGTTCTGAGATTGGCGTGTCAATGACTCTTCTTGGGCCAAATTCCGCCAGCATACCCTGGCTCACTTTGTAGGCACCATTATATTCAGCGACTTCCTCACCCATTAAAAAAACTCTTTCGTCCCTTCTCATTTCTTCCACCATCGCTTCACGAAGAGCTTCACGATATGCAATTTGTCTTGCCATGCGTACTTTTTCGATTTTATCCGAATATTTTCGGGAGGCAAAAATATGCGAGAAGAAGGATAAAACCTAAAGTCGTTACTGGTTGCTGGTTGCTGTCTCTTGAATTTGATTTGTCGTTTCACTGGCCTTTCCGTACCATGGATTAGTTGCCAGCAAGTAGCAACTAGTAACCAGCAACTAGCAACCATCCAATAGGACTCCGTTGGAGTATCTTTGTTCCAATGGATGCGAAACATTATACAATTATAATTATAGGCGGAGGTCCAATCGGCCTTGCCTGTGCACTCGAAGCTAAAAAGGCAGGATTAGATTACCTGATCCTGGAAAAAGGAACTCTTGTTAACTCATTATATAATTACCCGGTTAACATGACCTTCTTCTCAACATCAGAAAGATTAGAGATCGGGGGAATTCCATTTGTGTCTAATAATCCAAAACCCACCCGACCTGAAGCCCTGGAGTATTATCGCCGTGTTGCACTTTCGAACCATGTAAATATTCACCTGTTCGAAAAGGTTGTCGAGGTAAAGGCACAAGGCACAAGAGACAAGGGACAGGCGAACTTTCTTGTGACCACAAACAAAAATCTTTATACAGCTGATTACATCATTATCGCAACAGGCTTTTATGACATCCCGTACAAATTAAATGTCCCTGGAGAGGATCTTCCAAAGGTCACACACTATTATAAAGACCCGCATTTTTATGCATTTCAAAAAGTAATTGTTGTCGGGGCCAGTAATTCTGCGGTTGATGCTGCGCTCGAAACCTGGCGCAAGGGAGCTGAAGTAACTATGGTTGTAAGAAAAGATCAGATAGGGGAACGGGTAAAGTATTGGGTAAGACCTGACATCGTTAATCGAATTAATGAGGGTTCTATCAAGGCTTACTTTAAATCCACAATAAAAGAAATAAGAGAACGCGAAGTAGATATTCAAACACCGGAGGGACTGGTCACTATCAAAAATGATTGGGTAATAGCGATGACAGGTTATCAGCCAAACCTTGATTTCCTTGGAAACCTGGGTATTCATCTCTCAAATGACGAAGTGAGAAAACCAACCTACGATGAAGCATCATACGAAACCAACGTGAGGAACATTTTCATTGCGGGAGTTATTTGCGGTGGAATGAATACTCATCGCGTATTCATAGAAAACTCAAGAGAACATGCAGAAAAAGTGATTCAAACGATCAAGAAAAGGTCTAACCAACCCCAATAATTATATACACAATTCGTTTACACCCGAACGCTTTTCATTTTTGAAAATTATCAAAAAAGGTAAAACCCCATACCGGCGATGTAAGTCTCCCTTCTTTCCATTACAATTTTTTCTCGAAAAAACCGTTTTACACCATTGTGCGGAATACGCAATTAAATAGTTAGTGTATTCCGACGTAATTCCAGTCTAATGAAAACCAAGCCAATATCCTGCCTGGGAGCCATCCTACTTGCACTCGTCTGTAATTTAGCCAAAGCCCAACCATCGGCAACAGCTTCAGCTATATCTATCACTGATTGTTCTCAAAGCAGCTTCCTAAACACAACCGGTTCTATTGGTTCCTCGAACTTTAATAATACAAACCTTGGCATATACACGCAGAATTCGGGAAACTTAAATTTAAGCGGAGCCCAGGTAAATACTTCACACGATCCACTCACATCCAATGTTTGCGGGGCCCATTTGTATTACAATGTGCACTTGCAGAGCAGCCCGGCGGGTGCCTTCACTTCGGTTGGTCTCCCCTTGTCAGAAGTCTGCAATGGATCGAACCAATTCCCCTCTGACGGGAGTTCCTGCTCCCCCGGCGATCAAAAATGGATACTTGCCTCCAATATAAATCTTACGGCCTTTGCACCTGGCAACTATGTACTTGAAGTTTATTATGATGTGCAAACAAATAATTCACAAGCGGCACCGGCTGCTTGTGGTTCAACTTTGCTTATCAATAACGGTGGAAGTAATTACAAAGCCTTTTTCTCGATACAATCTCCGAATCTTTCAAGCACTAATCCCTCTTCTTGTTTTGGCAACGAAGGTTCGATTACAATCGGCGGTCTTGTTGCCGGAGCATCTTACCAATTAAGTTATACCGACGATGGGGTATCCGTTGGTCCTAGTACTCATACCGCAAATGGTTCAGGCCAGGTTGTAATAACCGGTTTGAATAAAGGTTTTTATTCTAACTTTTCGCTGCAGATTAATGGTTGCACAACA
This sequence comes from Chitinophagaceae bacterium, assembly GCA_036002905.1. Lineage (GTDB taxonomy): Bacteria > Bacteroidota > Bacteroidia > Chitinophagales > Chitinophagaceae > VBAU01. The sequence continues at coordinate 979 of DASYSW010000546.1, read as the reverse complement.
AACCTGTTTACAGGGATCATTTTATCGGACCCGATATATGTGCCCCAATTCAATCCAATCCCTCCGTTTTGCGCAGGGACCACAGCACCCTTGTTACCACCCACATCAATAAATGGTATTCATGGAAGCTGGAGCCCAGCGATAGTAGATAATCAAAATTCCGCAACTTATACATTTACGCCCGATGCAAACCAGTGTGGGGTCTCTATTACAATGCCAATCACCGTAACTCCAACGACAGTTCCAACATTTACATTCGGCACTGTGTTGGCAATTTGTGATGGAGCATCGGTACCATCGTTACCCGGCACATCGATAGAAGGAATAAATGGAATATGGACACCTTCTACTATTGACAACAACAATTCGGCTACCTATATATTTACGCCGCTTGCCGGGCAATGTGCAACAACAGCAACATTGAGTGTAATCGTGTCTCCAAATATTACACCCACATTCAATTTTGGAACAAGCCTGACCATCTGCGGAGGAGGGAGTGTTCCTGTATTAGTTCAAACATCAGTGAATGGTGTTATTGGATCCTGGAGTCCTTCAACAGTAAGTAATCAACTATCGGGTACATATACATTTACCCCTCTTCCGGGTCAATGTGCCACGCAGGCGATATATACGGTGATTGTTAATCCCAACGTCACGCCGGCGTTCAGCTTTGGAACAACTCTGACCATTTGTGCTGGTGGAACGGTTCCGTCATTGCCAACGACCTCATCGAACTCAATCACTGGAACATGGAGTCCCTCGGTCGTAAGCAATCAAACCTCCGGAACATATCAGTTTACGCCGTCGCCGGGGCAATGCGCAACCGCAACCTCTTTTTCGGTAACAGTTAATCCGAATATAACTCCAACATTCAGCTTTGGAACAAGCCTGACCATTTGTGCCGGAAGTGCTGTGCCCTCATTACCCTCCGGATCACAAAATGGAATTACAGGAACTTGGAGTCCGGCCATGGTAGACG
>DASYSW010000545.1:0-6911 GCA_036002905.1 Chitinophagaceae bacterium | reverse complement strand
TGGGAGTCGGACAAACGGTGAGTCGCGAAGCATTAGAAACTGCATAAAGAACAAAATATCAATCAAGAATTTATTTTTACGAATGCTGAATAGAAAAAAGAAAGTACACGTGTCCAAAGTCTGCAAACAAGAGAGGATCATTCATTATTTCTTTTTGCTTCTTTTCATTTTTATGGGTTCCGTGTCATACGCCCAAAGAATATTGACGGTCGAAGAAGCGGTAGGCAGTGCATTGCAAAAAAATTATGACATCATACTGTCAAGAAATGATTCGACCATCGCGGCCATTGATTACTCGTACCGCAATGCAGTCTTCCTACCCCGGGTAAATGCAAATGCCGGGGTGTTATGGAACAACAATTCGCAAAAACAAACATTGGCTGATGGAAGTAAAAGAGATCAAAGCGGACTGAGATCAAATAACATCAATTCACAAGTTGCACTTAACTGGACATTGTTTGATGGTCTGAGAATGTTCGTGCTCCGCGACAAGGCGGAACAATTATTAGAATTTGGAGAATTGGAAATAAAAAATCAAATTATAAATACCGTAGCCGCCGTTATTAACAACTATTACAATATAGTCAGGCAAAAACAACAATTGAGATCTATTGAAGAACAAATGTCGATCGACAGCGAACGGGTAAGATTGGCTCAGTATCGTCTTGATGTGGGCGTAGGAATAAAACCGGACTTGCTGCAGAGTAAGATCGACCTGAACGCTCAAAAGGCTGCACAACTTCAACAACAGGCCCTGATCGAGCAATTGAAGGAGCAATTGAACCAGGCCATGGCCGTACCACAATTTACAATGTATGATGTGGTTGATACCATTACCATTAACACTGGAATCTCCCTGGGCGAAGTGATGAATGCGGCGGAAAAAAACCCTTCGATGCTACTGGCAAAGAAGAACATCGATATTGCCAATCTTGCGGTAAAGGAAACAAAGGCAGCCCTTTATCCTACTGTTTCATTTAACTCCGCTTATAATTTCAACCGGACAACCAACCAGGTCGTCATTAATAATTTCTCTACGCTCTTTAACCAGGTCCAGGGTTATAATTACGGATTCACGGCCACCATTCCTATACTCAATAATTTTAACAACAGGCGACTGATCAAACAGGCAAAGTGGAATGTCGGCTATCAGAATATCGTATATGAAAATCAAAGATCGCTTACAGATCTGAGTGTGATCAATGCATTTCAGAATTATGAGCAACAGAAAAAAGCACTCGCACTTGAGGAAGAAAACATTTTACTCGCGAGAGAAAACCTGGATATTGTTTTTCAAACCTACAAATTAGGCGCTGCTACTTTGCTCCAGCTGAAATTAGCACAGAACAGTCTTGCCGATGCAGAGAACAGGTTGATCGAGGCAAGATATAATGCAAAACTCTCCGAAACGGAACTCATGCGACTTTCAGGCCAATTGATCAAGTAGGACCCAACGTACAAGATCTAAACACAAGACCCACCAAATCATTCCTGATCCTCGAACTTTGAACCTTGTACCTTTTGTCTTTTTATTGTTTCTTTGCTCTTCAAATTCACTTAATGAATCCACTTGTCGGAATTATTATGGGAAGCGACAGCGACCTTGCCATCATGCAGGCGGCTTCGGATATTCTTAAACAATTTGACATTGCTAATGAAGTAACGGTTGTTTCTGCACACCGCACGCCGCTTCGTATGGTTGAATATGCCCAAAAAGCAAAAGGAAGAGGATTGAAGGTAATTATTGCGGGAGCCGGCGGTGCTGCACACTTGCCAGGTATGGTAGCCTCCATTACCCCCCTTCCTGTCATTGGCGTCCCCATCAAATCTTCTAACTCGATCGACGGTTGGGATTCTGTTTTATCCATCTTACAAATGCCAAATGGTGTTCCAGTTGCAACCGTTGCACTGAATGCTGCGAAGAATGCGGGCATACTCGCTGCGGAAATTATTGGAAGTTTTGATGATGCTGTCTCAAAAAAAATAAGTGACTATAAAAACTCTCTTAACAACGAGGTGATTGAAAAGGTAAAGAAATTGAAAAAAGACGGATGGGAAAATAAGTTTGACTAAACCATATTGTGTACTGCAGCAAATCATATAGAGGTTATTTAATCCTGCCTATGCTTTTTCCCGTTTTTTTATTTTCCCAAAAGGAAAACTGGGATACCTATATGGCTAGCTATGAAAAAGGGCCCGGTTCTACATTGTTAGACATGTCACTTAAAAATATTGCCCCAATCAGGGTCCTTCCTTTTGTTTTAGTCACAGGGGTTACATTTGAAAAATGTACACCGGAGGGGTTTCCACAAGATGATCAGTTTTCAGATCTTTATTTAGTATCCGATTCAGTTGAAACGAGCCTTTCCAAAACGGTTGGCGCTAAATTAGTCGGAACCTTTACCTACCAATGCCAGAGGCTAGATTATTATTATTTGTCAGATACCAATGCTATTCGAAACAGTCTTGTTGAGCTTTACCAAAAAAGTTTCCCTCATTATACATATTATATCAACATTAAAGCAGACAGCGCCTGGACATACTACCTAGACTTCCTGTACCCAAACGAACAGATCATGGAATACATGAGTAATCAAAAGGTGGTTTTGCAATTACTAAAGCAGGGGGATAAGTTGCTCAAACCAAGACAAGTGGATCATTGGCTTTATTTTATGTCCGAAAAAGGGCGCGACAATTTTATTACCTATGCGAAGGATCAAAATTTTAAGATCGAAGCGAAGGAAACTATAAAAGACAGCGAACTACCATATCAATTACATATTTCCCGGACAGACAAGGTTGACTTAAGTTCGATCACTCAATTAACCCTTGAACTACGCAAAATGGCCCGGAAATTTAATGGAGACTACGATGGATGGGAGACCTTCCTCGTTAAAGATTGACGTCCTTGAATGACCCTGACGAATAAAGCCTGTGTTGAATTATACTACATGAAGTTTTCGATTCTTTCTGTAAACCATTCTAGGGAACAGGTTCTTGGGCAGCAAGACCTATTAATGAACGAGGCCTCCTCAAATTTTGTCCGTTTCTTTCTTTATTTAAATTGTCGTTTTTCCCATGACGCGCAAGTTTTGAAGGACGATATTTACATTCTCTTGCATATGCACAGTCGGCCCTAAATTCTGACAGAGACTGTATCGGTGAAAACCATGATTCGATTATTTGCCGCACAACTGGCACCCGTGAGAGGACTAAAGTAACGCTGGCGACAGGGTTGACCTTTTCTTTGGGTGAGCGTATGCAAAAATGGTTGGTTGGAAGGCGGGGGAGGGGCCCACACGGTGGGCGGAATAATTTTCATAACATAAAAAAAAGCTTCCTTTTCACAATTAATCACGTCTCCCCAAACATGAATTTCACGATCTAAAATTTTCCACCACCTTATGTGGTCATCAAAAACACAATGCCGAAAAAACATTAACGGGTTATTTACGCTACTCCATCTGTCTAAATCTGTTGATATTGGCTGCGTGTAATAAAACTATCTTGACAATTGAGAGATTAACTGCCCTCGGTCAATATTACAAACTCTTCTTCGAGACTCAGTGAATGCACGTATAGTTGGTGAATAAAATCCTTTCCCCATTTTGCGTAATAGTACATAAAGTTGTCGATCCTTTCCTGTAAACCACCTCTCGGAAACAGGTTTTCTTTAACCGTGTGTACTTGCCGGTGTTGATCTGTAAATTTTCTTTTCTCTGCACGCAGCATCTTTTTCTCTAGCTCCTGGAGGCGATAAATAGATTGCGTTCTTAACGCTTCGACATGTTTACCAAGTGTAGCATCCACCGCAACCGCTTGCTTTTTCAACGACTCATAGAGCTTATCAGCTTCTGTGAAATTCCCATTCAATTTTATCTCATTCTTCGTTTCCCTGGTTACCAGCTTATTCATCAATTCCTGCTCTGGCGAAAAGAAGTCATCAATTGTAAATCCAAGCCTGCTGATCTTCTCCTGCCACTTCTTTTCAATGATCAAAAATGAATTGCGCAGAAGCAAAACAGGGTAAGGCACCTTGTAAAACCCGAAGAGATCTTTCAATTGCAGCCAATAAGCAATTTCCCCTCCCCCACCTATGTAAACAAGATTAGGTAAAATAATCTCCTGGTAAATTCCACGCAGGATAACATTAGGGCTAAATCTTTCCGGATGTTCATTTAATTCCTTCAAAAGCTCCTCCTGCGAGAATCTCAATTCTGTGTTCTGAATCCTGTATTCTGCATTTTTCTTTACAATTCTTTCTCGTGTTCCATCCGTCAAATAAAACAAATTGATCTCCCTCGGATTTGCCTGGATCTTGTAGTCCGCAGACATTAACCTGTTTGCAGTTTGTTCAACAATGACAGAAGGCGTTTCGTTCAATAAATCGTTTTGAAAAATTTTAATAGCTTGTTTTTTCAGCAAAGCATTATCAGGTATCAAAACAATTACCCCGTATTCACCAAACAAACTGTTGATCAACTTAAACGTTGCATCCTGGATAAGCGTCCCTTCTTTGTAACAATCTTTTACTATGGAAATAATCTCGTTGCCGTAATCTAACACAGAAAGTTGCCCTTCTAGCTGTGAGATCAATGTTAATAATTCCTTATCGATCTTCATTCTCCCTACCGCGCCCGTTTGTTTTGTATTCCACACGATTTTTTCTCTATTCAGATAAAAATGCCCAAGTTCGTCAAGGTCAGCATCTTCCGAACCCATATAGAAAACGGGGACAAAATTGTATTGCGGCAATGAGGCCCTGCAATATTCGGACAGTTTTATAGCGTGGAGGATCTTGTAAATAAAGTACAATGGTCCAGTAAAAATATTGGGCTGATGCGCTGTAGTGATAGTAAAAGTATTCTCAGAAAGAAGACCTTCTATATTCTTGCCGACTGCATCGCTCTGCACGACTTCCCTGTATTGTCTTTTTAATTCGTCTACGAGAACTTTTCTGCTGGTTGAGAATTTTTGTCTCTGTGCCACCAACTTTTGTATACCCTGTAATGATGGAGCGTGACCATAGAAGGGTTTCAAATCTTCTGCGCGGTCCAAATAGTCCAAAATGATCTTTGTAAAACAATTGGTTTGCCGGTAAGGTAATCGTGCAGAAGTACAGTTCATAGAAGTAAAAGTAAAAGACTCGCGTGCTGCTGAATTTTCTTATTTCAAAATTAACGTTACTTTACCTGGAATGCGATAACGGAATTTCTAAAGAACGTTGGAACATACACAATTTTTGTCTTCGGATCAAAGCCAATATCCGCAGTATTTGTTTTCTGCGATTTTCCATCAAACAATAATTCCTTTGTTCCTTCAGCATGAACATACCACAATGCTCCGGCCCAGCAGGAAACTAGAAAGTCATTGCCCGCCACATTCTCAATGCCATCAGTTCCACCTTCCATTCCATCGGCGAGCTTTGTGAGTGTTTTATCATCGTTCACCCTGTAGGCTCCTCCCGCATCTACAATAAAAAAATCTTTTCCCCGCTTCAATACACCATTCGCGCCTTTGAGGCCTTCCAGATAAACAGATGGCTTATCATTTTCCACCTTATAAATTACGTTGTTCTTTGAATCCGAAACCCAAACAACTCCATCGCTGCCAATAGAAATATCATTCAATCCTTTTGCTCCTTCAATAGAGATCTTCTTGTCAATGGCACCCTTTTTTATATCGATCACAACAACTTCATCAATGTCCGCTGCATACAATTTCCCTTTATAAAGCCCGAGGCCTTTTGGTGCATTTAATCCCGGGACCCAGTCTACAGCAATGATCTTTCCATCCAAACCCACTTTCCCAACAGAACCCTTTCCATCCTTTGCCCAACCATCCGTTCCGTCAATATTAGATACGTACAACACTTTATTGTCCACGTCAAGTAAAACGGATTCAGGCACTTTCAATGCAGTATCCGTTTCCCAAAGCTTCGTCACGGAATGCTGTGCACACAAATTGACAGAAATGAAAAAAAGAATGGTGACAAAAAGAATTGGTTTCATAATCAAGAATTTTACTAAAGATACCAACGAATTGAAAAACTTATGAAAATCTTCCCGGCTCAAAAGCAAAAATGTCAATAGACGTGGGGCGGTTACCGATGATCTCGTTTACCAATTTTCCGGTGGCCGCAGCAGCTGAAACGCCCAGCATAGCATGACCGCCCGCAAAAGTCAGGTTGGAAAACTTTTGATGCTTGCCAATATATGGCAGGCCATCAGGCGTGACGGGCCTGTATCCATACCATGCCTTTCCAACCTCAGGTTGTGAAATATTTAATGAGGGAAAATATTTTTTTACGGAATCATAAATTGCTATCACACGCTTCGGCAAAATATTATCGCTGTGTCCACTTAATTCCATTGTGCCGCCAATCCTCAGCCAGCGATCAATGGGCGTCATGGCCGTACGTCCTTCGATCAATATTGCAGGACGGTGAAGATTCTTTTCCATGTTTTCATAGACGACACTGTACCCTTTTCCCGGCTGCATCAACAAATGAATGCCGGCCATTTTTGCAGCAGCAGCCATCCACGAACCATTGGCAACAATTACCTCATCTGCACTTATTTTTTCCTTATCGGTAATAATCGAATTTATTTTTCCGTTGGCTCTTTCGAAGCCCTTCACCTCGGCATTCAAAAAAAATTTAACCCCGGTAGCCTGCAAAAACCGATGTAGCGATCGCATCAATTTTGCGGAGTCCAGGTGACAATCGTCCAGCCATAGCACACCTCCTGCAACAGCCACTTCGACCTCAGGCTCCAGTTCCTGTACTTGTGCTGAGGTAAACGTTTGTGTCTTCAATCCTAGACTTACTGCCTGCTCGGTTAGATGCTTCTCATGATCACCCGTTTTTTCAGTCTTGTAGAGTGTCCAGCAGCCCTTTTCGATCATCGTAA
>DASYSW010000544.1:0-4131 GCA_036002905.1 Chitinophagaceae bacterium | reverse complement strand
AATGATTCGGATATTGCTCGCGGGATTAAGCAGTGCTTGTTCAGAGTCTTTTTGGGATGGATATTTGTTCACCCATGACGGAAGAAAGAAATAATCGAGGATCAGGAATATGAAGAATAATACAAAATGGGGCCATGCCTTTCGCCAGGTGATCGTTTCCTTGAAACTGCGCACATAAAGATAAAGGAAGGGTCCGATCAAGAGCGGGAATGGCATCAGGTAGAGAATAACCTCCGATGAAAATAATTGCTGAACTGCCGGTATAAGCAGAAGTATACAGACACAAATAATATACAGAGACAGGAAACCATTCACCGATTTATCAGTCTTCGGATGAAAATATAATAGTGCAGCTAAAAAGATACCCTGCACCATCTCCGAGGCGGCAAAAAGAAATATTAGTTGCGCAGAAAAGGTAAGGATGAACATGTTTTCTGCAGTTGGTTGAATACATTAAAAATACTGACAAATTGTGAATTGGTGGCTACCGAGAGTCATGCTCCACCGCTATAGCTTTGGCGCACGCAGTCGGAATGACAACCCACAAATTAGGAACACGCCCTTGAAGACCTGGTTAACATCGAAGGGAAGTTGCGAAATGGACTGAAACAATAAACAAATTAACTTACAGATAGAAACGTGGAAATATGGTAGTAAAAAAGATCCTTTCGCTGCTGTGCATTTTCTTGGCAAGCATTTTATCAGCGCAAACAAGGCCCAATATTATTTACATCATGGCTGACGACCTGGGCTATGCAGATCTGAGTTGCTATGGAAGGAAGGATTATCAAACGCCTAATCTTGATCGTCTTGCATCACAAGGAATAAAATTTATGAATGCTTATGCGGGCGCTCCGGTTTGCACGCCTACAAGAGTAGCTTTTTTTACAGGGCGTTATCCCGCTCGTTTATCAGTAGGATTGTATGAACCACTTGCAGAAGGACATGCGGACAGTCTATTGGGGTTAACATCAGAAACTCCCTCCATTGCAGGGCTTTTGAAAAAAGCAGGATATGAAACTTACCTGGTTGGGAAGTGGCATTTGGGATATTTGCCAGCATTTAGTCCTATGGCAAATGGATTTGATTATTTCTTCGGTTTTCATGCGGGAGCAACCGATTATTTTTCGCATGTGGACCAGGTCGGTAAACCAGACCTATACGAAAATGATCAGCCCATTATAAGAAAAGGATACATCACCGATCTTTTTATGGAAAAAGCCACGGAAATTATAAACAAGTCTCATCAAAAGCCATTCTTCCTGGCGATAACATTTAATGCTCCGCATTGGCCGTGGCAGGGTCCCGGTGACAAACCTTATGGCGATGCAAATTGGCGACAAGGCGGCTCGGCAGATATTTATGCTGCAATGATGAAAAGCCTCGATGATGCAGTTGGAAAAATTGTAAAGACGATTGATGATGTCAAACTCTCGAACAATACTGTCATCATTTTTACGAGCGATAACGGTGGCGAACGATATTCGGACAATGGCGTGTATAAAGAAGGAAAAATGTCATTGCACGAAGGAGGAATTCGTGAGCCTGCTCTTGTGAGATGGCCGGGAAAGATCAAAGAAAATTCAATAACAAACCAGGTAGTCACCACCATGGACTGGACGGCCACCATTCTCTCACTGGCAAAAGCCGAAGCGGATCCAAAATTTCCGTTGGATGGAATGGACGTTATGCCCATCATGACCGGAGAAAAAAAAGAAACAGAACGGACATTATACTGGAGAATTTTTCAGCGTAACCAGCACAAAGCAATGAGAGATGGTAAATGGAAATATTTCCAGGACGAAAAAGGGAATAAATATCTTTTTGATTTGTCCACTGATCCCAAAGAAGATAATAATTTGAAAGATCAGGAACCTGGTGTATTTAATAAATTGAAAAATAAATTTAGCGAGTGGGAAAAAACTGTCTTAACACCGATACCTCTTTAGGGGTCCGTATTGAATTAAATAAGAATCGCTCCCCAAATGATCAATGAAATGGCTGCACCGATCCAGGCCCATGTAACTCGCGATCTCTTATCCGCGCCTGCTATCACGTAGGCAATTAAAACACCCAACAGCGAAAGCAATAAGCCCAGCAAAAGGCCCGTAAGACTAAAGCCACCTCCCGGTCCGACGGGAGCCGCAAGATATTTTTCAATGCTTTTCCTGTTAAAGGTTCCATCCTGGTCTATACTTTTTTTCAATTGACGTTGCCCCATTCTGAAATTCACTTTATCGACGAATTTCATTTTCTTACCACTCAATGATTCAAAATCCCTCACACTGATCCTCGAAAGATCCAGCAGTGAAATCAACCGGCCGGTGTTTCCAACGGGGAGATACACCTCATCCGCCTTTAGCGGTTGCTTACCTGGTTCAACCGGCATGGAATTCGTAACAGAATGAGCTGAGGAATAAAAAATAATAAATGCCAGGAAAATCATGATCCTTTTCATATGCTTTCGTTTTTGGTTTCTTAAGAACTATGCCATTGCAAAACAATAGTCCAGGAGATCTTGCCCGCCAATTCACCTGTGGTGCAACTTGCCTGGATTTTAATTCCCCGTTTGAAATGATGATCAGGTATGCACTGTAACTCTACGCTGCCTGCTGACAATTAGCCGGGACTATCCAGCAAACATCAACTATGATGCCGCTTATGATTAGTAGTTATATTGCTGTTGGTTGCTTTCACCGTAGGGAATAGTTGTTATCGCAACCAGGTTGTAGCCAGTACTTGCGGAAATTGTGCGTTTGCAGGCAGGTTTGGGTTACTTTCTTGTTTCAAGACAAAGAAATAAATGGCGCACTGTTCTTTCAGGAGAAAAGGTGGCATAAACATCCACCACCGCAACCAGCATAGAATTACCCAAGACGTGCCTTCGTTGCCTTATTTGCACAAGCGACTACTGCGGTCGAAGTGTGCGACGCAAGAGAAGAATCATAGTAGCACCGCAGCTTAGTACATAAAAAAAGAATCGCATAATGGAAATGATTTAAATTTATCTCATGCCCGCCAGGATTTACTTTGTCCTTCTATTTCTTTGGATCAATACGTATTTGTTTTCACAAAACATCATCAAAGAGCCACAGCCAGCCAACAAACCGAGTTCTTATCAACAGGAACAGATAAAAAGAAAATACGGGATGTTCATTCATTTTGGCATCAATACATTTTATGACGAGGAATGGACCGATGGTAGCAAACCTCCTTCTTCCTATAAACCAACCGCTGTAGATGCCGACCAGTGGATACGCGTGGCCCAACAAGCAGGTATGAAGTACGTGATCATGGTAACCAAACATGTTGACGGTTTTTGTCTTTGGGACAGTAAATACACCGATTACGATGTAGCCTCCTCAGGCAACAAAACAAATGTGATCGAAGGAGTGGCAAAGGCCTGTAAAAAACATAACATTGGAATGGGGATTTATTATTCGCTGTGGGACAGGCACCAGAATGGAGATGTGCGCGACAGTTCGTTGGACAGGGACTACAATCACTATATGATCGGCCAGATCAGAGAGCTTATTACTATTGTAAAAAAATATACACCACCTGTAGAATTATGGCTGGATGCCGGTTGGGAGAAAGAACGTTACAGGTGGCCGATTGCGGAGATCTATGAAACTGTAAAAACGATGGCGCCTCAATGCCAGGTCGGAGTTAACTGGTCAATCGGAAGGCCTGATAATCCAGACCCTGATTCTGCATTTTTATTGCCTACGATGCAGAGAGAAGGTTACCCGATAAGATATTTTCCAAGTGATTTCAGAATGGGTGATCCCTATTTACCTGCGAATCCGGATCCAAAATTATTTTCTCACAATGGCCAGTTGTATTACATGCCATGGGAAACAACTGTGTGCATTAGCCAAAAATGGTTTTACAATACGAAAGACACTGTTTATAAAACCGTGGATGAGTTATTTGATGTTTATGAGATAGCGACTGCCCAGGACAATATCCTGATCCTCGATCTTCCGCCCGACCGCAGCGGCAGGTTGCGCGACAAGGACATTCAATTAGTGATGGCTTTGCGAAAGCGCATTGATGAATAGCGGAATGTCGCCCTGGCCGCGATCCAACAAGCGCCTTTTATTTCTTATTTTTTGCAACTTGCCTATT
>DASYSW010000543.1:0-9602 GCA_036002905.1 Chitinophagaceae bacterium | reverse complement strand
ATGGTAGATTCTGCTTTCTTTTTTGTTTCATCCATGGATGGTTTAGAATCGGTCGAATCGCTGCCTCCAAATAATTGTTTGGTGGCTTCCTGCTTTAAATTTGCTGCCACTTCTTTTTTGATCACACTCATCGAGTCTTTTACCACATGTTTTGTGCTGTCAACTTTTGCCTTTGCGAAATCAACTGCCTGTTGGCTTAATTCAGCTGTAGCATCCCCCGCCGACTCTTTAAGGTCTGTTTTAATCGTAGGGTCGTTTAAATTTCCGCGCATGGTGATTTTCAGGTTCACCACATCACCGACAGTAATTGGCATACCCTTATTGGACGCTTGTATTACAAGGCCGTTCACAAGGGCATTTCCTTGTGATCCCAGGTACCTGCGAGGCAACTTCATTTGAACCAGGTAATCGAGTGACTGATCAAAGCCATGCGTTCCGCCGATCAGCATTTCGATGTCTTTTACTTTTATGCTGAACGGTTTTACCAAAACTTTTCCATTAGCAAATTCAATGTAGTTTTTAATGTCTTTTACACTCACCTCTTTTAGTTCATCAATTTGAAGCGTGTTTGCTAATTTCTCCAGTGGGGCAAATTTTTTCAAAATGCCATGCAGCAATAATAAATTACCATTGCCGGTGAGGCTGCTAAAATCTGGCATCATATCGCCGTTCAGCTTTCCGGTCATCGCGAGTTGAGAGGAAAGCTTGCCAGCGAGGAATTGACCAATGGGCATAAGCTTTTGGACTGTATTGAACGAATAAAATGCTTTTTGTACATCAATGTTTTGCACATCGTAACTGAGAGCGATGTCGGGATGCTTCTTATCGGTTTTTGTAGAGTACGAACCGCTAAAATTGATCACACCATCCAAGGCCTCTGTTCTCACATTTTGCAGTTTAACTGTTTCATCATTCACGATTAGTGAACCGTTGATATTTTTGTAATTGACTTTGTCATATTTTACTTGATCCATCTTAGCATTAATAAGGAAATTGACATTGGCAGGAACATCAAACGGGTCGGAAGGGGCTGCCGTGGAGATGACCGTATCTTCACCGATCCATTCATTGAGATTCATTTTGTCCGCTGTCAAATTGAGGGTGCCGCTTAAGGTTTGATTTTTCAGTGCATACCCCATCAGGTTGTTCAACACTCCGTCGGCACTAAAGTTTGTATTTAGATAATTACCCGCGAGTGCATTCAGCGTGACGTCATTTCCGTTGAAATCAAGGGCTGTTTTTATAATGTTAACCCCGGTGGGATAGGCTTTAGAGACATATTTCACATTGCGGAGATCCACATTTCCCTTTGTCGTGATCTTATCGTATTCCGATTTTTCAATCGCCGCTCTATACCCGCGGAAGTCGAGATCGGCATTCATAATTCCACTGAGGGAAGTGCCGGGCTCCAATTTCACGAATTGTTTGAGATTATCCAGGGTCAACCGGCCCCGTGCATGTCCCGCAAAATCCACAGTTGAAACCGGGTTACGAACTGACAATGAGAAATCAACCGGATCGTCTCCTACTTGTATGTGACCGGAAGTAATATTTATAAAGGTCTTGTCGGCTATCCCATCGCTATTCTCGATTTCTATCTTCATGTTGCCATTGTGCACAGGTTGCGCAAATTGTTTTGATGAATAAAACAGGTCCTGGATATCGAGAAATCCCCCGGCCGCAAAAGGACCCGAATGATTTTCGATGCCAGAGAGATTTCCTCGTGCAAAAGCATCCGCCCACACCAGCCCGGAGAGTTTTGTGCCTTCCTCGAGTTTGGTCAATTTTGAAACTTTTGCCAGGTCGATTCTTCCTTTCGCAGCCGCGTCGATGAACCGGGCTGTTACAGGATTTTTCAGGAGAAATCTGAAATCAAATGGCTCATTGTCCAGTTCAAAGTGTCCCGACGGAATGGTAATAGTCGAATGATCTGTAACTCCATCCGGGTTATTCACTGTCAAAGCAAGCTGTATATTCTTAACCTGCTTTGGCAGATCCGGGTTTTGAAAGAAGCCGTCCTCGACCTCGAGGTTGATGTTGTATGCAGGCATCACGGTGGGGCTATACGTGCCTCTTACAAAACCTTTGAACACTGCTTTTCCACCGGCTTTTATTTTGTCGAAATCTTTTTGGTAGACCGTGGGAATCAGGGACAGGATATGTTTGAAATCATTGGAGGGAGAGTTAAAACTGATGTCCATGGCATACATACTGTCGTTCACTACCTGGAAAAAACCTTTGGAGGTAAGTTTAAGGTCGTTCAAAATAATATCATCGGTTTCAAAGCTGTATTTATTGTTTTTATTATCGATCTCAATATCTGCATCGATGACAGCGGCTACATTCTTTAAATAAGGGATATTCGCGTAGATAAAATTGGCGTCGGTGGCCTTTGTCGTTGTAGACAGCGTGAATACATCCGCAGCAAAATCACCCTTCCCTTCGTGATCGAAGCCGATGATCTCTGTATTGATTCCGGCTGTTTCATCCCGATACTGCAAATAACCGTTGCTGATCCTGTATTTTTTTAGGTGCATACGAAAGGCAGAGGTGGAATCATTGTTAGTTGTCGGATTTAAATCTTTTCCGGAAATATCCCAGTTTGCTTTTCCATTTTTGTTGACCAGTGCGTGTATGCGCGGCGATTCAAGAAAGACTCCGTAGATACTTACATCTCGCCCTTTGATCACATTGATCAGGTCAGCAGACGCATCCAGCGTTTTTACAGATAGCAAGGTGTCTGCAGCAAAATCACCTTTTCCAACAACAGAAAAATCTTTTACGGAGATAGTTACTTTGGGAAAATGCCGAAAGAGTGAAAGGCTCACTTCATTAAATTCAACTTTTGCGTTAAGGCTCTTGTTGATCTGCTTTTTTATAAGCGTCGTGATCTGGTTTTTGAAAACAAATGGAGCAGCGAAGGCCAGGCCAAGCAAAGCGAGCAGGCTTATGCCAGTGATCTTCAGGGTTTTTTTTACCATAAGTGTAAGGATTATTGGATGATCCCAAAATAGCAAATCGAAAACTGAAATTGCAACAGCCGGTTTGTTTTATTAGGAAGAGAAGTGCGATTTTTAGCAGAAATCCGCCTCTAATCGCTATTCATACTAAGTGGGGTTACTATATAAAGCGTAAAGACGAAAAAGTGATCCCGATTGAGTCGTCCGGTCAAATTAACGGAAAGACGGAAAGTCGAAACACGAGCGTCCTTGCATCCCGATACCTAACGCCTTCACGCCTTGCCGGCATTTGTGTAAAGGCTTCCTTTGAGACAGTATCTTTCGTGTAATTCGCGTCAATTCGTGTAATTCGCGTTACCAAATTCTGACTCTCAAACTATCCGCCCTGTACATTTTATCACCCGCCTTTATATTGAATGCCATATAAAATTCATCAACATCGGCAAAGGGTCCATTGACTCTATATTTGGCAGGGGAGTGGACATCAGTCATCACCTGGTTGCGGAGCACTTCTTCACGTTCGTGGCCCAGCCAACCCAATGCATAACCAAGAAAATATCTCTGCACCGGTGTGAGGCCACTGATCCTTTCGCCTTTTTTAAATTGCTCCGTTTTTTCAAATGCTTCAAGACCTAAAACAATTCCGCCAAGATCAGCAATGTTTTCGCCTTGTGTTGCATTGCCATTGATATGAAATCCTTTCACCGGCTCAAACTCGTTGAATTGCTTAATAATTCCCTGCGCTCTTTTTGAAAATTCAATGGAATCTTTGTCTGTCCACCATTTGGAAAGATTTCCTTTGGCATCAAACTTTCTTCCCTGGTCATCGAAACCATGTGTGATCTCATGGCCAATCGTTGAGGCGGCAGCATATCCGTAAACCAATGCATCGTCCAACTCATCATCCATATAACCCGGAACGGTAAATATGCCCGCAGGTAAAACGATCTCATTATTCGAAGGATTGTAATAGGCATTATAGGTTTGGGGACTCATGTCCCACTCATCGCGATCAACGGGTTTTCCCAATTTGTTGTAGTTATAGTTGTGCCACCATTGGTTGGCGCTGATCACATTCTGCACATAACTTTCCGTACTGATCTGCATGGCAGAAAAATCTTTCCATTTATCGGGATAACCAACCTTCTTCTTCATGGCTGCTAATTTGGCAAAGGCTTTTTGCTTGGTACTGTCGCTCATCCATGTCAGTTCGGTTATGTGATTTTTCAAAGCGCCCCGAATAGCTTCCACCATGTCTTCATATCGTTTCTTCGCGGTCTCACTAAAAAACTCTTTTACATACAGCTGACCCAATAATTCGCCCATCAGGTTATTTTCATTTTGCAAAACTCTTTTCCACCTTGGTCTTCTTTCTTTGGCTCCGCTGAATAATTTATTAAAGTTGAAGGCTTCAATTCCAAATTTATCGGGCAATGTCGCTGCAAAGTCATTAATGAGATTAAATCGCACATAACTTTTCCAAATACCAATCGGGGTTGATTTTAATTCCTGGTTCAGCGCAGTAAAAAATTCTGGTTGTCCCACGATCACAGAATCGACATTCTTTACATCTGAGATACCGAAATAATTTGTCCAGTCAATATTTGTTGAAAGCTTTGGTAGATCAGCAACGGCCATTTTATTATAGTTCCTGTAATCATCTCTCAGGTCCTCCAGTTTGCGTGATGATTTAGCCAGTCGTGTTTCCAGTGTCATAATGTTTTTCGCAGCGGCAGCGGCGGCCACACTGTCATCACCGGCCATGGTCAACACCTTGGCCATGTATTTTACATACTCGGTGCGGATGTTTGCAACGGTGGGATCAGGATTAAAGTAATAGTCTCTTTCAGGCAAACCGATGCCACCTTGCCAGAGTTTGTAAGCCATCACATCGCTGTTCTTGTCATCCTGTGATACAAAATCGGAGAACAATGTCGAGGAGCCTGTTTTTTTTAATTCAGCTACTGTTGTGATCAATGATTTTACGTCGGTAATAGCATTGATCTTGTCGAACCAGGGCTGTAAAGGTTTCAAACCAAGCTGCTCGATCTTTGTACTATCCATCGCAGTCTTCCAGAAATCACCGATCTTTTGATCAGCCGTTCCCTTTGCTGCGTTGGCAGTGGCAGCTTTTTCATTGATACCTTTCAAACGGTTCAGATTTTCTTCATTTACCAGGTTGCCAATTCCCCATGTAGCCTGGTCATTTGGTATGGGGTTCTTTTTGATCCAGCCTCCATTGGCGTATTGAAAAAAATCTGCGGCGGGTGATACAGTGGTATCGAGATTTTCCGCTAAAAAATCTTTTTTTGTCGAGGAATTTTTCACTTTGGTATCACAAGAACTTACTGCCACAAGTACGGCGGTAAGTAGCAAAAAAGGAAATCGCATATTATGGGGTTTAAAAAGGGATAAATATAATTAAATAGACGCCAATGGTCCCCGTTAAATTGACTGGCGGATAATGGTAATTGAGAAGTGAGATATTATTTGCCACCCGTTTTTCCGTGTTATTCATGTTATTAGATACTTATTTTTGTATTTTTTCGTTGTTAGAGAGGTATTTACAGGCATTAAATTTGTACGGAAATCTAAACCTTCACTTTATGATTAAAATTCGTTTGCTGGCTGCCTTCATGTTTGTTGGGCTATCCGTATTTTGCCAAAATATTCATGTAGGTATTTTCGGTGGAGTTGCAGCTTATTCAGGAGACCTCACCAACAAGATATTTCCGAAAAAAGTGACCAATGGAGCCATTGGTGTGACTGTAAACTATGAACTCACTCCACAATTCATGATTCGTGGCGGGTTTACTTATACCATTGTGGGAGGAGCGGATCGCAACAGCGACGATGACTCAATGCGTGCGCGCAATCTTTCCTTTGAAACCCATATCACTGAATTCAGCGCCATCGGCGAATATTATTTTTTCAACCTAGACGAACAGAAGTTTTCACCTTATGTTTTTGGTGGTTTAGCAGTATTTCATTTTAACCCTTACGCATACAACGGAACAACCGATAAGATCTTTTTAAAACCACTAAGTACGGAAGGCGAAGGACTTTCCGGCTATCCCGATCGTAAACCTTATAAGCTTACGCAATTAGCATTACCATTTGGCGCGGGCGTAAAATATGCGTTCAATGACAGAGTGCGGTTGGGTCTCGAACTGGGATTACGAAAATTGTTTACAGATTACCTGGATGATGTAAGCAGCAGCTATGCCGATCCCGCTGATTTGCTTGCAGACAGAGGACAGCTAGCGGTTGACATGTCTTATCGCGGTGATGAGTTGCCTGGAGGGAACCCTAATTATCCGGCAAAAGGAGCGCAACGTGGTGGTGTAAAACATAAGGATAGTTATTATTTCCTGGGGCTACATCTTACATATAGACTTGGTACCGGTGACAACAGTAACCGCAGTGGTGTTTTTGGCGGCGGTAATTTCTTAGGCGGAAGGAAGAAAGGGTATGGATGCCCTTCGGTCCATTGATCAGTTCTGCTAACTATTAGGAGCGTTATTGAGAGGTTCCCCAAAAGGCGGAGATGAAGGAATTTTGTTTGTCATCGTGAGCGAGGCGAAAGATCTTGTATACCACCTTCGGTTTTTCAGCTTGCAATCCGTTCATCGTTCACTATTTCTCTTCTGCTTTTTACTTGCTCGTCATTAATTCCGTCAAACCAAACGGAGAGAATACGTGTATATTTCCTTTGTCGTCTGTAACTATATTTATTTTTGTAAACTTTCCCTTATAATACCAAAAGAATTGATCCGAGATCGGTTGCTGATCCTGTTGATAGTGTTTCTCAACGATCGGTTTGGTCCTCTGGATAAATTTTACAAAATCAACGGGCTTATCTTTTGAAATTTTGCATACCATTGCCACCTTCCTGCCAGGAACGGCAATAGCCGATCCCCACTCACCTACAAGTTCGGGAGAGTTGTTTTGTAAATCAAGGACGTAACTGCTGGCATACACCTCGTTTTCGACGATCGTTATTTCTACTTTAATCCCATCAATATTGAACTGGCTGCTGTTCTTGGTTACTTCCTGCTTATTTATGTTGTTTTGTGCAATGATAAAGACATCGGTGGTGTCCTGCTTCCATTGCGAAAAGGATTCTTTATCTACGGGACTGAATGCGCCCGGGAGGTCAAACATCAAGACCGAGTAAGTTCCTTCCAGGTCGCTTCTTGCAACCACGCCGTTTATTCCACCTCTTTGTTCAACGTATTTCTTTGGATAAATACGAATGGTTAAATATTTTTTTATCGATTCGAAATTTTTCGGATCGATCTTTTTTTGTTCATCAATGGCAGAAAACAGGTTTTTAAAATGTCCCTCAATTACAATATCCCATTTTGATTTATCCTTGATAGCGAGGCATTGAACAATTAAATTACCAAGGTTAAAAGCTTGCAATTCCTTGTTTTTTTAAGATAAACAGTTCCTTCCTTTATATTGTCGATGGCATACCTTTTTGATATCTCGGCAACAGACCTGTCCACAATTTTTTTATAGTCATCCCGGTTAATCTCTTTTTCAAAGCCAGGAGGAATAGTATAGTCAACTGTTTGTGAAAACGAGAAGATCGAAATGCCAACGAATAACGCCAGGACGTTTAAAATGCGCATAGCAATTGATTTGGTGGCATGGCTGTAACATTAATTTATTTTAGCCTGTTGAACAATATACAAACTTTTCGACCCCCGGTACAACCATTTATTAAAGTTTTTGTAACCTACCTTTGTCCATCATGGCCTACAAAAATCAGCAGCAATTTATTGAAGCGTTAGAAAGAGCCGGGGAATTAGTTCGCGTAAAGTCTTATGTAAATCCCAAACTGGAAATGGCGGAGATCACCGACAGGATGAGTAAACAACCCGGTGGCGGAAAGGCATTGTTGTTTGAAAATTCTGGCTACGACTTTCCGGTTTTAATGAACGCTTATGGCAGTGAAAGACGAATGTGCATGGCGCTTGGCGTTGAACACCTGGATGATGTGGCCAAACAGATAGAAGAGCTTTTTAAATTGTTGGCTTCACCAAAAGAAGGGATCATTGATAAATTAAAACTACTTCCCAAGCTTAACCAATTTGCTTCATGGATGCCGAAGGTAAAAAGTGGCAGGGGAGAGTGCCAGGAGATCATCATGACTGATCCTGATATCACAAAATTGCCGGTCATCACTTGCTGGCCAAAAGACGGAGGGCCATTTGTAACTCTTCCTGTTATTCATACCAAAGATCCAAACACCGGAATACGTAACGTGGGAATGTATCGAATGCAGTTATTTGGTCCAACTCTAACTGCCATGCACTGGCATAAACACAAGGTTTCCGCAAAACATTTTAATGAATATAAAAAGCGCGGTAAGATAATGCCGGTCGCTGTTGCGTTGGGAGGCGATCCGGTTTATGCATACGCCGCGACAGCTCCTCTTCCGGAAAATGTCGATGAATACATGCTTGCGGGATTTTTAAGGAAAAGAAAAGCGGAGTTGGTGAAATGTATCACGCAACCCGAAGTCGAAGTCCCAGCTGATGCTGATTTTATTATTGAGGGGTACATAGATCCAAATGATGAGATGATCTGGGAAGGACCATTTGGTGACCACACGGGTTACTATTCATTGCCCGATTGGTATCCGCGGTTTCATATCACCGCTATTACACACAAAAATGATCCGGTGTATCCTGCAACCATTGTAGGGATTCCGCCGCAGGAAGATGCATGGTTAGGAAAGGCAACAGAAAGGATCTTTTTAGCACCAATAAAAATGACAATGGTTCCTGAGATCATTGACATGGACATGCCTGTCGAAGGTGTATTTCACAATCTGGTCATCGTAAAGATCAGAAAAGACTATGCGGGCCAGGGACAAAAAGTCATGAATGCCATGTGGGGCGCCGGGCAAATGATGTTCAACAAAATTCTTGTACTCGCGGATGAACCTGTCCAAATTCAGAACTATGAAACGTTGGCTAAATATGTTTTTAAAAACCTGAATCCAGCCACTGATATTTATTTTTCACAAGGACCGATGGATGTGCTCGATCATAGCTGTAGCAAATTGGGTTTTGGAGGAAAGATGTGCATAGATGGAACGATGAAGTTTGAGGAGGAGAAAGATGAACGTTATGAGTTACGAGTTATGAGTTACGAGTTAAATAATGAGTCTTTAAAAAATAAATTTTCTGAGATACACGATATAAATTCTTCTTTGGTAAAGAAAGAAATTCCGTGTCTCCTCATTTCGGTTCAAAAAAGCAGGAAAGGACACATTAGGGAGCTCCATGAACAAATTTGTGAACTACCAGGAATGGAAGCAATAAAAATGATCCTGTACGTGGAGCATACGGTTGACGCAAATGACCTGCCGACAGCTTTATGGAGATTTTGCAATAACCTTGATCCCAAGCGAGACCATATTCTCTCTGAGGTGAAAGGCGAAGGAGAAAGGAAGAAAGGCCCGCGCACCTTAACCCTTAATCCTTTTACCTGTATCGGCTTTGACGGAACCAGAAAGACCAAAGAGTTTGATGATTTTCACCGCGACTGGCCCAATATCATTGTTGCAGACGATGCAACTATAAAAGCCGTTGACGAAAAATGGAATCAGCTGGGAATTGGGAAATT
>DASYSW010000542.1:0-12241 GCA_036002905.1 Chitinophagaceae bacterium | reverse complement strand
CAGGATCATCAAGTTGCTTATCTATGTACTGGTAGGATTTGCCGCTGCATTTCTATGGCGTCAGATGAGAAAATAACAAAAAGATTTTTTCACAACTCAACCGCTTACTATGCGTCTCAAAACTTTCTTCACCATCCGCCTTTTGCTTTTCGTGGTAATATTACCATGGCAAACATATTCTCAACAATTAAGTTCTGCAGTAAAGCAGTTTGTGAGTGTAAATGCCGATACAATCGCCCTTGTCCATGCAACTGTTATCGACGGTACCGGCGCACCGGCAAAAAATGACCAGGCTATTCTTGTCATCAAAGGGCGAATTGCAAAAACTGGGAATTCTAAGAACATAACTATTCCATCATCGGCCAAAGTTTTAGATTGCACAGGGAAAACGGTAATACCCGGAATGATCATGATGCATGAGCACCTATTTTATGGAGAGTCGCTACCTCCTTATTACCTCGGTGTTGAAATGCCAATATCTTTTCCGAGACTTTATCTCGCCGGAGGGGCAACAACCATAAGAACAACAGGTAGTGTCGAACCGCAAACCGATTTGAATATTAAAAAGGCGATCGATAAAGGTCAAATGACGGGACCTGACATAGACGTTACAGGTCCATATATTGAAAGGGAGCTTTTACCGATCCCTGAGGTACAATTCATCAAAAGTCCTGAGGAAGCTGCGGAAGAAGTAAATTATTGGATAGCGAGAGGATGCACCTCATTCAAAGTATACATGGACATTACAAAAGATGATTTGAAAGCTGTTGTTTCTATTGCACATCAACATAATTTAAAAGTTACGGGACATCTCTGCTCGATCACCTATCGTGAGGCGGCAGAACTTGGCATCGATAACCTGGAACATGGTTTTATCCCGGCCAGTGATTTTGTGGCTGGAAAAAAAGAAAATGTTTGTTCCTTCGGCAGTGTGACGCCCTCGTTAAAAAATCTTGACGTGAACAGTCCGGCTATGAGGGACCTAATGAAATTCCTGGTCGAAAAAAAAGTAACGATCACTTCCACCCTACCCGTATTCGAGCCGAATAGCGGAAGAGAAATCGTCCCCGGTGGCGGCGAATCAGCTCTTGCTCCGCAAATGAAAGAAGCGGTGGAAAAAAATTATAATGCTGCGGGGAGAGATTCTTCAGACGCTGCATTGTTTAAAAAAGAGATGGCGTGGGAAAAACAGTTTGTTGAAATGGGGGGTAGGTTGATGGCAGGAGTTGATCCTACCGGTGCAGGACGTACGATCCCAGGTTACGCAGACCAGCACACATTGGAGTTACTTGTCGAAGCCGGGTTTTCACTACCCGTGGCTGTAAAGATTTGCAGTCTTAACGCCGCCGAATACCTTGGCCGCGACAAAGAGATCGGTAGTATTGCAGAAGGCAAAAGAGCAGACCTCGTTTTGATCGATGGTGATATTCAAAAAGACATTCACGCTGTAAGAAACACAGAGATCGTTTTTAAAAATGGCATTGGCTATGATTCAAAAAAAATATTTGAGTCAGTGAAGGGAATGGTGGGCCTACATTGACAAAGGAGCAGGAAGATAGAAGTACAAATCAGGTTTTCCCTTTTGCCAGTTTATTTTTAGTAAGATAATCATAGCTATCGTGAATAGCGGTGAACAAATCGGTAGCGACAACATCCATCTCTACCACCATCCATTCGGTATTGCCACCAGCAGCTTTTACAACAGCCGGAAAATTTTGTGTTCCTTTACCGACGGCCGTCATTGGTTCTGGTTTATCCGCAGGAAGTGAATCGGTCCATCGTGCCGGACCATCCTTTATGTGGAGCAACGGCGCCCGTTTTCCAAATGTTGCTACTATTTCAGCGGGGTCATGACCTGCCACTTTTACCCAATAAGTATCGATCTCAAAAAATATGTCGGGCTCAACCGACTCGAGAAGTACTTCATACACAAATCTTCCATCTACTTTATTACGGTATTCCCACCAATGATTGTGAAGACCAAACTGTAATCCGTTTGATTTGGCAAAATGGTTCGCTTCGTTGTAAATATTCACCAGTTCCTTTGTACCATCAAGTGAACTGTATCGCTTATCTTCGGGCCATCCATGCCAGATCATTTTTTTGCAATTGAATGTTTCAGCGATCTCCAGCATTGCAGCTTTCTTATCACCAATGGGCAATTCGACGTGTGCCGATGAAACAGTAAGCCCCGCTTCTTTCAAATATTTTCCCGCTTGCTTAACAGAAATGGCATCAGGCCAGAATGCCGTTTCCACAGATTGAAAACCTATCGCTGCAATTTTATTCAATGTGTCAGCTATATTTTCTTTGATCTGCTCCCTCACTGTGTACAATTGCAATGCTATTTTCGCCGGCTCAGATGTGACGTCTAAGTCATCTGGAAAAATCCGAGACGAAAGCAACGATGTGCCCAAAGCAAGAAGACCTGTATCCTGTAAAAATTTTCTTCTTGCAATTTGACGGGACTGTTTACTTTTATTGTGCATAGCTTTTAGGTATTATAGAGTTTCGCAAAAACTGTGTTATTAAATTTAGCCTTTTTCTTCCACCTGTGAGGGAACGTAACTAATCAAAGACAGAAGACATGGAAACACATGCTCATCATCTTCACCAAGCGCCGGGCAGCGGGTGGTTACATTACTTCTTTGAATTTTTTATGCTGTTCCTAGCAGTAACTCTTGGTTTCTTCGTAGAGAATTGGCGAGACCATTATATAGAAAATAAAAGGGAAAGGCAGTTTATTGCGACACTGGCAGCGGACCTGAAGGCAGACACATCCCAACTGACTACGGATATTTTATCAGGAAAGAACCGGGAGAACATGATCGATTCGCTGATCTACCTATTAACTCTTCCCCAACGTTCAAATTTCGGTGCCTCGATCTATTATTACGCCCGCAATGTTAGTCGGCCAATACTTTTTTTTCCCAATGATCGGACCATTATTCAACTTAAGAATTCAGGTCTGTTAAGGATCATTAGAAAAACGGATGTGTCAAATGCAATTATGTTATATGATCAGCTGTTAAGGAATCTGCAATACGCATTCGAAGATGAAAACAGGATGAGAGATGGTTTAAGAGACAAAGCCGGAAAGATCTTTGACGGTTCCATTTTTAATCAAATGTTCGACAATCGTGACAGTGTTAGTCTCATTATTTATAAGAAACCGGGGGGCAACCCCGCCTTAATATCTCAGAACGGGGAATATGTTAACGAATACATTTCGACTGCCCAATATCTGAAAGGACCCGTCCGGAATATCAGGCTCCGGGAAGAAAATTTGAAAACGGAAGCCACCAAATTAATCTCACTGTTAAAAAAGGAATACGACCTGGAGGATTGAAATTTAACACGGTCAAAAAATTCTACTATTATCCAAAGGCCGGTTATCACAAAACCAACAACAGATGTTTTAATTTCTTTAGCTTTAAGATAAACCAAACCATTATGCCGGAGACGTTTGCTGCTGCGCCGCCCCTGAAAACAATTCTTCCCGTTAAACCTTCCTACCGCATTGATTCTATCGACCTGCTCCGCGGACTGGTGATGATCATCATGGCCCTTGATCACACAAGAGATTTCTTTCACAAAGCTGCATTGACTGACGATCCTATGAACCTTGCAACCACTACTCCTATTTTATATTTCACAAGATGGATCACGCACTTGTGTGCACCGATATTTGTTTTTTTAGCAGGCGCCGGTTCTTACTTTCAAAGCTTGAGGAAGAGTAAAAAGCAGTTAAGCGCATTCCTCATTAAAAGGGGACTATGGCTTGTTTTCATTGAGATATTCGTTATTGGTTTTGCCTTCAGCTTTGACACCCATTATACAATCATTGGGCTGCAAACCATCTGGTCGATAGCCATCAGTATGATCATTCTCGGTTTGATGATATGGTTGCCTTTTAATGCTATTCTTATTACGGGCCTGGTAATCGTCCTGGGTCATAATACTCTTGATTTTTATGAAAGAACCCTGAATGCAAGTCCCGGTTGGTGGTATGATCTTTTGCATCGCCAGGGGTTTTATGCATTATGGGATAATCACAGCCTGCTCATTCTTTATCCTTTTCTATCATGGTCCGGCCTGATGATGCTCGGTTATTGTTTTGGGAAGTTATTTGTACAATACGAGGAGCATCAAAGAAAAAAAATCCTCCTGTGGCTGGCGATTGGTGTGATCGCATTCTTTATTATTCTGCGATCCATAAACAAATATGGAGATCCGGATCCATGGTCAACCCAGAGGAATGCCGGGGTTACCTTTCTTTCATTCATGAATCTTCATAAATACCCGCCATCATTGTTGTATATGTGTGCGACTGTCGGTATTGGAATATTATTCCTGGCGGTGGCAGGACATAAAAAAAATTGGCTTACAAGATTTATCACGGTATATGGCCGCGTGCCTTTTCTTTACTATGTTTTGCATTTCTTTTTGATCCATTTCATCTCTGCAATTTGTTTCCTGGCTAGAGGACATTCCTATGCGGAAGGCCTGAAAATGAATCCTCAGGTAATGCCTGCAAAATTCATCGCTGCCGGTGAAGGTTATTCACTTTTTGCGGTGTACATTATTTGGATTTGCATTGTCCTGGCCCTCTATCCCATTTGCAAATGGTTCAGTGAGCACAAACAAAGGAACAGGGCAAAGTGGTGGCTGAGTTATTTGTAGCTTGTAGTTGGTTGCTGGTTCCTTGTCGCCCTTACCTTGTATTTGTGCCTTGAACCTAGTGTCTTGCTCCTTCTTCCTTGTTCCGTATATTGTGACAATGAAGTCGATCCTGATTCTCATTTCTCTTCCACTTACTCTTTTAGCTCAACCAAAAAAACCAACGGCCTGCGATATCCTTGTCCACAATGGAAAGATCATTGATGGCAGTGGCAATAGTTGGTATTACGGAGATGTTGCGGTGAAAGATGGGAAAATTGTTGCAGTAGGAAGACAATTGAATTATACCGCTGACAAAATGATCGATGCAACGGGTTTAATTGTGTCACCCGGTTTTATTGACGTTCACACTCATTTGGAAGGCGACGAAACAAAAGACCCAAACGCTACTAATTTTATCCTCGATGGAGTTACTACTTGTATCACGGGCAACTGCGGTGCTTCAAATACTGACATTGGGAAATACCTGCGGTTTATCGATTCTTTAAAACCCTCTATCAATGTGGCTACCCTGGTGGGACATAACGATGTTCGCAAACAAGTAATGGGCAGAGTCAACAGGGATGCAACTCCGGACGAGATGGAGCAGATGAAAAATATTATTGACAGAGCGATGCAAGACGGAGCCGTTGGCCTTTCAACGGGTTTGATCTACATACCGGGCACATACACAAAAACTCCGGAAATAGTTGAACTGGCCAAAGTGGTGGCAAAATACGATGGCGTTTACACGACTCATATGCGGGATGAAGGCGATAGCGTTGTCTATGCCATTAACGAGGCACTGACCATTGGTCGGGAGGCAAAGATCCCGGTCGAGATATCTCATTTTAAATTGAGCGGCCAGCAAAATTGGGGAAGAAGTAAAGAAACGGTACCAATGATAACGACGGCGAGAAAAGAAGGGATTGACGTGACCATTGATCAGTATCCTTATACTGCGAGCAGCACGTCCATTAGTACCTTAATCCCTGATGAGATCCTGGCAGATGGGCAAGATTCGATAAATGCACGGTTGAACGACCCGGCAATAAAAAAATACGTGATACATTCTATGCTCGTGAGATTGAAGAAACGAAAACTGAAACATTTTAGTTATGCTGTTGTCGCATACTACCAGTTTGATACAACTTTAAATGGTAAAAGTATCGAGCAGATCAACCTGGTAAAAGGTAATAAGCATAAAAAAGAAAAAGAGGCTGAGACAATTATTGATATTATGAAACACGGAGGAGCCAGTGCAGTATTTCATGGCATGAGCGAAGAAGACATCAAACGCATCATGCAGTATCCTTTCAATATGTTTGCAAGTGATGCTACAATACGGGTAATTGGAGCTGGTGTTCCCCATCCGAGAGGTTATGGAACGAACGCGAGGGTACTTGCAGAATATGTAAGGGACCAGCATGTCTTGTCACTGGAGGAGGCGATAAGGAGGATGACTTCATTACCTGCTCAAAAATTCCAGTTACACGATCGTGGCCTGTTGCGTGAAGGTTTTGCCGCCGATATTGTTATATTCGATGAGAACAAAGTGCAGGATGTGTCTACATATGATCGCCCGCATGCTTACTCCAAAGGTTTTCAATACGTGATCGTGAATGGAGTACTAACCGCTGAAAATGAAAAACACACGGGAGCAAGGGCGGGAAAGGCTCTGTATGGACCGGGAGCTTCAAGATAGTTGCTTTGTAGCCGGTTATTGGTTCCTGGTTGCTGGTTAATACTTCGACGCCCTCGGTGAAAACGCCGTATCCGTTATTTATTTCCGAAAATTTATTTAGAATTTGTTCATTATATCTTCACAAAAAACATCCATTTATGAAACGGCCGTTCACATTGCTTGCAGTCACTCTCTTTCTACTACCTGTTCTTTTACACGCCCAGGAAGAAAAGGTAGATATGGAAATGATAAAAAAAATCAGGGACGAGGAAATGAATCGTTCAGAGGTGGCGATGATCGCTCACTATCTCACAGATGTTTCGGGTGCACGATTAACGAACTCACCTGGCTACCGGCGGGCCGCCAGCTGGTGCGTTTCAGAATTTAAGAAATGGGGACTGACTAATGCAGCTACTGAGCCCTGGGGTGAATTTGGCAAAGGATGGGAGATACAAAAATGCTATGTTGCCCTTTCAGCACCTTATTATCAATCATTCATCGCTTATCCCTTTGCATGGTCCGCTGGAACAAATGGATTATTATCAGCTCCCGTCGTTGCTATCTCACAGGATTCTGCTTCGGTAGAAAAAATGGGAACAACATTGAAAGGGAAAATTGTAATGATAACTGATACATTTACTTCTATTCGCTCTGCATTTAAACCCTTTGCCAAACGATTTGCCGACACAGATCTTGTGAATTTAAAAGAACAATTTTGGGGTACCTATGATGAAATGCAGGGGTACCTTGAAATGGAAAAGGCGAAAGAAAGATTTTTTTCATTGCTTCAGAAAAAGGGGGTTGCGGCAATTGTCACAAAGGATTATGGAGGAAGGGACGGATCCGTGTATGCAGACGTCGTCGACTCTTATAAAAAGAATAGTCACCCTGTTGTTCCCAAAATAATTCTCTCTACCGAAGACTTCTTACGGATACAACGCTTGCTTGATTCGAAAATCCCGGTAAAACTTGACATGGACATAAAAACGAAATTCTATGCGGATAACCTGAAAGCCTCTAACGTTGTAGCGGAGATACCGGGAACAGATCCCGTTTTAAAAAATGAACTGGTCATCATCGGCGGGCATCTTGATTCGTGGTACAGCGGCACGGGTGCTACTGACAATGCAGCTGGTTGTACAGTGATGATCGAAGTAATGCGATTATTGAAAACTCTTGGTGTAAAACCACGCAGAACGATCAGGATTGTTTTGTGGGGAGGTGAAGAGCAGGGGTTGATCGGTTCCTATAACTATGTCAAAAATCATTTTGGCAACCCTGCCACCAAAGAACTGAAACCAGATCAGTCGAAAGTTTCAGCCTATTATAATTTAGACAACGGCTCTGGAAAAGTAAGAGGCATCTTCCTCATGGAAAACGAAGCCGTCCGACCCATATTTGAACAGTGGATGGAGCCATTTGCCGATCTCGGAGCAACGGCGGTGAAAAGTGGCAATACTGGTTTTACCGATCATTATACATTTGATGTTACGGGTATTCCGGGGTTTGAGTTTATCCAGGATCCTTTGGAGTATCTTACCCGAACTCACCACAGTAATATGGATGTGTATGATCATTTATCCATCGATGACCTGAAACAGGCAGCGACAGTGATCACTTCATTTGTGTACCACACGGCGATGCGGGATGAGAAACTGCCGCGTAAACCATTGCCAAAACCCGAACATTGGTTGTTCGAAGGATTTTAAGCAGGGAAACTATAGAACTCAGAATACAGAATTTAGACAATCGAATAAAATGAGAAAACTAGTTGCGGTATTGTTATTCCCGCTCGCTGTTTCGGCGCAAATTAACTACCAGCAAAAACTTCAGCAATTCATGACCGGACAACACGATTATTTTCGATTTAACGGGAATGCCATGGTCATAAAAAACGGGAAGGTCATTTACCAGCAATCTTTGGGCTATGCTGATTATGATAGCAAGAGAACATTAAATGATAGTTCTGTCTTCGAGCTCGCCTCCGTTTCTAAACAATTCACTGCGATGGGCATCATGATATGTAAAGAGCGTGGCTTGCTTGCCTATTCTGACGACATTAAAAAATTTTTTCCCGGTTTGCCCTATGATAATATCACTGTAAGAAATTTATTGACCCATACTTCTGGACTTCCTTCATACGAGGACCAGTTTGAAAAAAACTGGGACCATAAAAAGATAGCATTCAATAAAGATATCGTTGACGTCTTAGAAAAATTACATGACACCTTGTTTTTCAAGTCCGGCACCGCGTGGAAATACAGCAACACAGGCTATGCATTACTCGCTTCGATCATTGAAAAAGTTTCAGGAATGAGCTACAATGATTTTATGGCGAAAAATATATTTCAGCCACTCGGAATGAGTCATACGTTTGTTTACAACACACGCCGGAGCACCGGGAAAATTCCGACAAACTATGCATTGGGCTTTGTGTATTCTGACAGTTTGAGGAAATATATTTTGCCTGATACCTCGCCGAAATATGATTACGTCTATTATCTCGACGGGATCGTTGGTGATGGTTGTGTAAACACGACTACGGGCGACCTGTTTAAATGGGACCAGGCATTGTATGGAAATAAGCTGGTAAGCAAAGCATCTCTTGACGAAATGCTTTCTCCGATGGTTCAAATGTCTTCGCGGGATTCGACAGGTTTTTATGGCTTTGGTGTTTTTGTCCAATCAAAATCGGAAAATGGAAAGATCATTTCACATACAGGAGGATGGCCGGGTTACGCAACTGATATTACAAGAATGGTTGACAGCAATGAAACGATCATTCTTCTTTCCAACAATGGAACAAGCCCTGGTGTGCTGGTCGCAGGAATTGAATCTATGTTAACTGACCAGCCTTTACTGATGCCGTACAAACATAAAGAAGTAAAAATAGATCCTGCGATAATCGACCGTTATGTCGGTACGTATTCCGCATTCATGACACTTGTCTTCATAAAAAAAGACGGAAAACTTTACCGGCATCGCGATGGAACGCCGGACATAGAATTAAAACCGGAGTCGGAAACGAAATTCTTTTACGCTGATGGAACCGACCGGCAAATAGAATTTGAAGTGGATCAATCCGGAAAAGTGACAAAGGCGTGGTTTATCAACTCAGGGCAAAAAGGTGAATTGAAAAAACTTGAATAGTATCACTATATTTATCCATCCTCTCCGTTTCCTTTCAAAACCCTCTTCCTTTAACCGTTAGTAGCCTGCTTTAGAATACAGAAATAACTGTTATGAAAAGAATATTTTCTCTTCTCTTCCTGTTTACTTGTTTTTCAGGTGATGCACAATCGTATTTGTACAAAAAGGATACAGCAATGATCCGCATGAGGGATGGGGTGCGCTTATTCACTGTGATCTACAGTCCTGTCGGCTTACAGGGAAAATTTCCATTTATGATCGAGCGGACGCCTTATGGGGCTACTAACACGAAGGACGACACCGTCGATTTTTCACCCTATCGGGGATATGCAGAGATGGCAAAGGATGGATACATATTTGTTTTCCAGGATATCCGCGGCAAGTTTAAAAGTGAAGGAACCATGGAAATGAACAAGCCTATGTATCACGCAACTGATCCCTCCGCTATAGATGAAAGCACAGATACGTATGATACAGTTGACTGGCTGGTAAAAAATGTTGCGAACAATAATGGAAAGGCGGGTATAAGAGGTGTATCATACGATGGCTGGCTTGCCATGGTGGCATCGGTCGATCCGCATCCTGCACTGAAAGCAGCCTCCGAGCAAGCCACCCCTGCCGATATGTTTTTAGGCGATGACTTTCATCATAATGGAGCATTTCGTTTGAGTTACGGATTTGAATATTCTTACTTATTCGAACATGAAAAAGAAACCAGCAGTTTTCCTTTCCCGCAATTTGATCTTTATGACTGGTACCTCCAATTAGGTTCACTGAAAAATGTAAATGAAAAATATTTTCACAGGCAAATGCCTACATGGAATGATTTTGTACAGCACCCAAACTATGATAGTTTCTGGAAGAAAAGATCTGCGATGGGATATGTGCCCTACCCGCAAACCGCGATGCTACACGTGGGTGGGTATTTTGACCAGGAAGACATGAATGGGCCGCAACTAATGTATCGTCACATGGAAGCAAAGGATTCATTTAATCGCAATTACATCATTCTCGGTCCGTGGAATCATGGAGGTTGGTTTGGCGGGAACGGAGATAGTCTCGGGAAAATTTCATTCGAGGTAAAGACGGGTGAGTACTTTCGCGACCTCCAAAAAAAATGGTTTGACTACTGGCTAAAAGGGACAGGCAACGGAAAATTTGACAATGCTTATTGCTTTCAAACCGGCAGTAACGTTTGGAAAAGTTATAGCGCATGGCCCCCAAAAGGAACTGAAATAAAAAAACTATATGCGACGCCAAATAGTAAATGCTCTTTTGAAAAATCAAATTCTACAGGATTCACTTCTTATATCAGTGATCCGGCTCATCCTGTTCCTTACCGAACACCGCCAATAGAAGCGACGTATGGCAAAGGAAGTCGTTGGTATACCTGGCAGGTCGAGGACCAGCGATTTGTTTCTTCAAGACCTGATGTAATAAGTTTTACATCTGATTCACTAACGGCCGATCTTACTGTGACAGGAAAGATCATGGCACATTTATTTGCCAGTACTTCGGGAACAGACGCAGATTGGGTAGTGAAGTTGATCGATGTGTATCCCAACCAGGATCAAAAAAATTTTTTAATGAGTCAATACCAATTTCCCGTTGCCATGGAAGTTTTCAGGGGAAGATTCCGGAAAAGTTTTTCAGTTCCTGTTCCATTGACTCCAAACAAAGCCGAAGAGTTTGTGATCGATCTGCATGACGTCAATCATGTTTTTAAGAAAGGACACAGGTTAATGATACAGGTACAAAGTACGTGGTTCCCTATTATTGACCGCAATCCACAAAAATATGTGCCCAATATTTTTGAAGCAAAGGACAGCGATTTTCAGAAAGCAGAGCAAAGAGTGTATTACAATACTTATATTGAATTGCCCGTGGCAAAGGAATAAGGAATATAGAATAAAGAATTTATGAGAATAGGAGGCGATTGAATTGACTAAAAATATAAAATCTCAAATATCAAATATCAAACCACTACATGGAAACTCACCCCCACCATCCACACAGGGCTCCCAAAAAATGGACGCATTATTTCTTTGATTTTTTAATGCTCTTCCTGGCAGTATTCACCGGGTTTCTTGCAGAAAATTTCAGGGAACATATGGTAGAAAGAAACAGAGCTCACCAGTTTCTGCAAAGCATGCTCATAGATGTTCGGACGAATATAATTAACCTGGATTCACTGGTGCATCAGGATCGCGCCATTATTGCCAATCATGATTCACTGGTGAATTGGTTGCTGGCAGACAGCAGTACGATTGATAGGGCAGCCTTTGCCCGGAAGATGAATGCTGTTTGGATAAGAAATTTCCTGGTACGCAAAGAAACATATGAACAAATGAAATCGTCCGGTTCCCTTCGCTATGTTGGAAATATTGAGTTTTTGAAAAAAATGATGGACTATGAGCGTGTCACCAATTTCGCTCAATTCCGAAACCAGGAGTTTGAAAGAAAATACTATACTGAATTATTTATCCCTGCCCTCTACAAAGCTTATGACCTTGCCTGCCAGATCAATCTTGATACCAGCAATCATTCCGACCATTTCAAAATGGAAAAGCTCGCTCACCATCATGATATATTGAGTGAAAATGATGCCATCGTTTTTCGGCATGATATGGGAGCAGCGTTAGCGCTAAGGCTGGAAAGACTGAGAAGAAGCCTGGATGCCTACATTGATGCAAAAAATGCTTGCAGAGAAATGGAGGGGCTGATCAAAAAACAATTGGGAGAATCCAA
>DASYSW010000541.1:0-14809 GCA_036002905.1 Chitinophagaceae bacterium | reverse complement strand
AAAAATGCTAGTTGAAGTTAATATAAATAAAAGTTTATTTGCCTTGTTTTGTAGGAGTTGCATAGTTATTTTGATCCCCACCAAAATTGTTTCCATGAACATTTTTTTGATTGATTTGTTTTTGAATTACCAGTAGTGATTGACGCAGTGCGGAAAGAGAATCGCCCTGCACTTTTAATTTTTGATCTAAATTTTGATTGACCATTTCAAGCAATTGCATTTTGTAATTCGATTTCTCTGACTCGGACCTTGTATTAATCAAGGCTACACTAATGCTAACTGCGCCAGTTATTATACTAGTGAGAATAACCTGCCAAAAAGAAAATTTGATAGAGGAATCCGCGGGCATTATAATATTTTGTCTTTATAAATATAATAAAGTCAAGCCAAAATAAGACAGGATGGAAACAGAATAACTACACGTTGGTTGAAGTCACTTTTTTTTCAGTTCCATTTCCTTCTTAAAACTCTCTTTTAGCTGGTTCCTTTCAGAATCACTCAAATGTAATGTTGTATCGTTAAACGCGCTTTTTTCAACCGACGGTTTATGAAGGGGCCTGTCAGGAAGCATCTCCGAGAATGTGATAATACTGGCAATAAAAAACATGCACATCTGCATAAATGAGAAATTACAGGCTTTCTTTACAACCGTAATTCGTCTGTCTACAGGAAGTAAGTACGGTAAATACCATCGTGCCTCCTTTCCAAAAAATATAAACTTTCTTCCCATCTGATCGTCTAAATACCAATGAGTAGTAAATTTCAAGCAAATGGCTATTCCAAATAGGCGCGCAAAGGCTCCGTAAGCAAAATCCAATGTCATGCTCCACGAATATAAGTCAGCACATCATAACTGTTATTCTGTAAATCACTGACTAAGAGTTTTTATGTAGATGATTAGCGCCTGAACAAAAGCAAATAAACCAGCGGCCCTGCCTTATCCGGGACCCTGAGATTTACTTCAACCGGATCTGATCCTGACTGGTGACGACGATTTCGGGTTTGCCTTTGAAGCGTTTGATCTGTCCGGTGACGCAGATCGTTTTTCCGGGAAGATAATTTTCAGGCTGGTAGGTAAAGCCGCCCCGGTCGCTGCCGTAGATCACCACAGTGAAGGGATTGTCCGGATAGTCTGCGCCCATATTGATCAGCGTGGGTGCGCCATTGGAATTTTCCAGATACTTACCACCAAAGACTTTGCCGCAGACCGTGAGAGTCTCCCCGACATGGCCGGAAGCTTCCAAGGGAGTAATCGTCACGGAAGACGAAACAGCAGCCGGACCGGGAACCGACGGCATCCGGGAAAAATACTTTTGCAAAATTGCCGCCAGCCTGAGACCGGAATAGAGCAACTGTTTTTTAATCACCGGGTATACGGCTTCAATATAGGCTTCGTCCGCGCTGTGGCTTTTGACCGAATACACCAAATCCAGATAACCCCTGGACTCGTTGGCCCAGGCAACAATGTCGATCTGTTGAATGGAAGCGGCCTGCTGCGCATTGATGGGACGGGCTGAAAGGATTTCCTGAATGCCTGGCTGCCTGTCGTCAATGATTTCGGAATCCCATACTTTATGCAAATTTGAACCCTTGCCCCTGAAGGAAACGGGATATTCATTGCCGCCCCGGTCATCCGCATATCCTACGTGCAGGGGCTGGTGGAGGTCCCCTACCAGGTGCAGGAGATAAAGCAGGTCCGTGCGGATCTGTTCGCGCGAAAGCTGACCCTGGATTTCCAGCTTCCGCATCGTTGCGCTGAGGATCCCGATGATATTGTCGCCGGTCACGGCGGTCGCCGGACGACCCCGGTCAAAATCAGCGTAATGCCAGGGCCGCATATAATCATATGCGGGGTCGCCCCGGACCTGGTCCATCCAGTTCGCCGCCTCTTCGAGGCTCATGCCATTCAGGTACTCCAATACATTTTTTCTGGTCTGGGCGTCCAGATAAAAGAATGCAATGTCCGCGATGATTTTGTGTCCGGTGGCGCCCCAGGCAAGGGAGGTAGCGGGTGCTGCCAGTAAAATAAAAATCGCTATTGTAATGAGTTTATACTTCATAGATAAAATACAAGTGAAATCCGGGAACGATTAGAACGCTCTTTGAAATGATTTTCAGAATAATTTATTCAAATAGTTGAACTGCAATCCCCACGGTTCATAATTTTTATAATTGTACACTAGAATCACCCTTCGGAAAGGGATAAAATTACTATTGAATATCAATGGTAAAAATCACTGCTTTGAGATTGTCTTTCTATTATGTTAAGATCAATAGGTTCTTAAATATTTTGTACTCAGCTTCAGCTTGCAAAAAGGAAGGTTTCAGTAAATTTATTTTATCAGCAAGTCTATTGCATTCTTCTTCAATTATTTTTTTTCTAGTGTTTAGCGATTGAAATTGACTACGAATATGTGATTCAAGTTGCACTTTTTCTGCATTAATACGTTGATTCACCATCGCCATCTCAGCTTTCAATTTATGAGTGTCTGGCCGATATACATAAGTAGAGGCTACTTGCCTCTGCCATGCTTGAAGAATCTGAATATTTTTTGGGCCGATACCTATTACTTTTATTCTCTGCAACTTATTAATATCCTGGGCTGTATGGATACCGCTATCGGATAACATTTCAACCTTGGCATTTCCAAAACCAGATATTTTAACATTCTTTATAAAAGTTCTACTCATATATTCATTGATTGATGCTGAGTACAATTTCTGTTCTAAGTCCTTTTTGGCATTGTTAAATTTATCCGGCAAAGTTTTAAGCGTTGTAAGATGCTCATTATATTTTTGAACCATTGTCAAAAAGCTATTTCTTTCTCCAAAATTATTATAAAGGACAGTCAATCGTTCTATTTCGTTACTGATTGTAATAAATTCTTCCCTTAGCCTGTTGTTCTCTTTATGAATCCTTCTGGAAAGGGGAGCAACATATTCCAATACAACAAATATTAATACCCCAACAACAATTGACCATACTGAATAAAATGCGCATAATATGCTAATAACAACTAAGGGAATGGGAATTTGCTTTTGAAATTTTCCATACCTAATATACTTTTCATCAACAATTGGCGCTTCTGTCTTGAATTTATCATCCGGTATCAGGCTTTTTATTTTTAAGTCCGGTATTCTAAACCCATTCACAAATTTTTCCAATCCTTCCAAATTACCAGTGGATACATATACATCATCCAAAAAGAAAACAATTCCTGCATTTTTGCTGAAAGCACACCATGGACAACTTGACAATTTATTTGGATAAGAATGTATTTTTGATTGACCGCAAATAATAAGACTTTGCCCAAATCGGCTAAGCTCATCAACCCATTCTATTGCTGGAGGCCTGTTAACAATTTGTTCAAATGCCCGGTGAAACAATTTACTAAGTCCAACAGACAATGATTTAAAATCAAAGCTATTAGGCGGTGGTAAAAGTTTTTTAGAATGATTTTCTAAAGAATAGGCAAATTGCATTTTCCTGATTGCATTTTCTTCATCGAGTTCTTCATTAGAGGCTGGCTTGCCAGCAAAGGGGTGCCGTCCGAGAAATAGAAGCTGGAATATCAGAATAGCCATGGAAAAAATATCAGTATTGGTTGTACGTATAACCCGATCAAATGAACTTAAATTCAAAAGTTCTGGCGGTGTATAACGCGGAACGCCAACCTCGCAAAAATGATATTTGCCATTCTGAACAATCTGAAATGAATCGCAGTCGATAAACGCCACTAATCCATTTTCATTTACCAACAAATTTCCCTCATTCACATCCCCTGCAATAATCTTAGATTCGTGTAGTTGGCAAAATGCCAAAACCAGATTCTTACAAACATGGACAATAAAATTGTATCCTTTATCGGGAAATAAGACCTTTCGATCCATTGGACTGAAGAGTTTGTGCATCGGCACATATCGATCCAGTCTTTTCATTACAAACCCACATACCAGATTGCGACTATCAAACACTACATCCTTAGGCCAGGCAGCAATTCGCTGCAAATTTTCCGAGTTCATGCTAACCATAAACTTCAGTTTCTCTACCTTTTCAGAGGAAATCTTCTCGAAATAAACTTTTAAAACCAAATGGGCTTGTCCTTCAACTTCAAATACAATTCCCTCACCGCCTCGATTAACTTCCGGGCCGGTGGTATATGTTCGTTGAGATATTCCCTTATAAGTAATTCCCATCAACCGGTATTCTGGTCACTAGAATCAAAGATTTGTCATCGTCCGTACGTAAATTGATACCATCACTATTTAAATAGTCTCCCAGTTTGCCATTCACGATTCCAATTTCTTCGTCGGTTTTTAGAGTGCGTAATGCCTGGAACATTGGGTAGAAAAATGGTTGATGCACTGTCTTGTCAAAAGTATTTAATGCAAGAAGCTGTAGTCCGTCAGTAAAAAGAGCCACTTCATCGCTGGGTTCCTCCAATATTTTAACTTTGAGGTTACTAATACTTGGATCATCAACCAGGAAGGTTGTTTGATTTTGATACTCTCCATTATCTGGCCACCATAATAACGAATAATAACCTAAATCATCACTCCTTATGATCGCGCCATCGCCTATCTGGAAAAATACTGATCGTTCAGGTTTCAAAATACATCCGAGAAATGTGCAAGAAAATTCATTCAGTTGGGTGTCGCGTTCTTTTGAAAGATCATTTAACTTATCAAATATATTCTCTGCAACCTCTCGTACGTGAGACTCTTCCACATTTTTCAGGCTTATTACTAGATCAGCAAACTGATTAACCGCAATGGAACAGGTAATTTTTGCTGCTTCACCGCCGAATCTCGCACTTCCTGCACCGTCGCAAACCACACCGATAAAAGTTTGGCCCTTTTCATCGTGATTCAGCATTGTATATTCGTGCGAATCTTCGCATAGTATTCCGTTCGCGGCATGCGAAGTTCCAATAACGCTTTGTCCAATTGCTTTCCATTTCATAAATCGGTCCAACCGGATGGTGGCAGCAATTGATTGTTTACTCCTGGGTTTTTGCCGGAGACCATTTTCATGGAGGCAGAAAGCCAAACAAAAAATTCCCTAAACATCAAGCCCTTCAATCTTAGCGGTTCACGTACAGAGATCTGTTTCAGTATTTCCATGCTTGCTCCTTCTACTCCGATGGCAAAAAAAGCGAAAGATTTTCGGTCTTCGCCTTCTTTAACCAGCTTTGCCGCATCCCTCCAAGCATCCGTAGGAGAACCGTCAGTTATCAGTATAATCCAGGGTTTATAATATGCGATGCCGGCATTTTTATATTCCTGTTTCCGTTTGGTAACCAGTTCTATACCGCGTATTATTGCTTCTCCCATTGGGGTGTCATGATCCGCTATTAAGTCCTTGGGGTAGAAATTAGAAACGGTATGGAAATCGGCTTCCACCTGTACTGGGCCAAAAGTAATTACCGCAATTTCCACACGCTTCATGGCTAACTGATCCTGCATTAATTCCTGCTTAAACGCCTGAATTCCACTATTTAACTCACGAATTGGTAGACCAGACATTGATCCGGATGTATCCAACAATAAAACACAGGGACATCGGGGTTCTGGATTGTCGGCAAAACTGTCGCTTCCAAATGGAATCTGCTCAAAAGACAAATAGTCATTCATGTCAAAAGCTCTTAAGGGTTCAACTAAAGATAATTAATTTTACCTACTCATGGTTTCCTTCTCCGTTATTCAACCCATCTACTGGATATTTGGGACCAACAGCTACAATCGGTCGGACACTGATTTCGACTGAGTCTGGTTCCTTAATTTCCTTTTTTACGTACGCTTGACTGAGGTTTTGGATTTTACGGCCCTGTGACAGGAAACTCGCTTTCAAGCTCCTGACTGCTTTATTATAATGTGTAATTGTACTGGTCAGCCCGGAACCAATATTTGTTATATGGCCGATATGTACCGCACTCCGTTCGTATAGTTCTACGGCTGCATAGCAAATCTCTTCTATATTCTCCATCGTTTTTATTTGGTTCCAACTGTAACCTATTGTACGTAGGATTGTGATAAGTGTAGTCGGTGTAGCGATGATAATCCGGTTGTTCAGCGCTTCTTCAATCAGCTCCGGATAATATTGAAGGGCTGCTCCAAAAGAAGACTCGATCTGCATAAATAAGACTACGAAGTCTGGAGCTTCCGTAAACTAATCCCAATACGCTTTTGCACTTAATTGCCTTAGGTGAACTTTCACTGCAGCGACATTACAAACCTTCCGGATACCTCATCAACTTCAAAGAAGAGTTCCCAATTCTTTAATCATTCCCTCACCTTAAACCTATCTATGATTTATCGCAACACCCTCATCATCGGGGATCTTCACGAACCTTTTACGTTAGACGATTACATTGACTTCAACCGTGATCTCGTCAGAAAGTACAAGATCAACGACGTGAAATTCATCGGTGACATCGTCGATTGGTCACAGTTGGAACTTCCATCCAGAAACACGGAACCCTGACGGTATAAGTCCTGGTGATGAACTCTCTGCTGCTGTCAACCGTTTACAGAGATGGTACAAGGCGTTCCCCAAAGCTGATGTTCTCAAGGGTAACCATGATCTCTTGATCAAGAGAAAAGCTGTCACTGCTGGTATGAGTGAACGCTTCATCAAAGACTTCGCTGACATCATCGAAGCTCCTAAAAACTGGAACTTTCACGATCAACTCATCCAGGACAACGTACTCTATCTTCACGGATCCTTCGGTGATGCTTTCAAGAGAGCTTTGGCAACTCGTATGTCTGTCGTCCAGGGACATCTTCACAGTAAGTCTTTCGTCGAGTGGAGTGTGTCAGAGAAAGACAGGATCTTCGGTCTTCAAGTCGGATGTGGTATCTACCGTCATGCTTACGCGATGGCTTATGGAAAACCGTTCGCTAAGAAACCTGTCATCGG
This sequence comes from Chitinophagaceae bacterium, assembly GCA_036002905.1. Taxonomy (GTDB): domain Bacteria; phylum Bacteroidota; class Bacteroidia; order Chitinophagales; family Chitinophagaceae; genus VBAU01. Next base: position 7,890 of record DASYSW010000541.1, on the reverse strand, counting down.
ATCCGGTCTCATCCTGGAAGGTGGTCGTCTCCCTTTGGTGGACTTGATGGATCTTTAGGATTGAGTAGAGCCATGTTCTTTAACCAATCTTTTGTTTTTAGTGTGATTTCAGTTGTTGCTGCTTTGATACGTTGGTTGACCTCATCCATCTTGAGTTCTTCTTGAACACGATCATCCTCCAGTTCCTTTAATAAGTTACGCACCGTCTGGGATTCTCTTCTGAAGAGTTCTGCCCTGTCGGATAACGTGGAAATAGTTCGTTCCTGCTGGTCTAACTTAACTAAGTACTCCTGGACAACAGATTTCTCTTTGTCTGCGTATTCGTTTGACAACTTCAACCGCTGGTTTTCAAGTTTAAGCTCCACCAGCTGTTTGATGTCCTCCATGTTAAATAGTTCTCGGTGAGCCTGGAAGTCACTGATCAGTGTACTTTGTACTGTGGTTATACTCTTTATCTGGTCGTTGGTTTCTTTGAGGATCTTGATGTACCTCCCCTGTTTAGTCGCGATAAAGATGTACGCAAGAAGAAGGAGGCCTGAGATGATGGTTTCAGTGTATAGCATCGTTGGTGGTTAGGCTTCTAAAGTTATTGATATATCCTTAAGGGTGCTCATCACAGGGTTCTCTTTTATTTACCTTTAAGGAACCGGTCTGGTCTCATGAGCAGATTCCGGTATCACCCTTGATGGTAGGTAGTGTACCTTTGGTTGAGTTGATGAATCTTTGAGCAAACACTCACAAAAACGCGGAGTTGTCAATCTCTTCCTCTTCTTTTAGTTGATTCAATTCTGACAACTTAAGTCTAAAAGGAACTGTGACAATCGCTATCAAGATAACACCTCCTAACGTTCCGGGTTTAAATCCGTACCAGTAAAGGGTACCTACGAGTAGAAAGAGACCTACGTAAGCGAGCCCCCAATAGATCTTAACTGAACTGATTCTCTTGTCTATATCGGAGATAGGTTTGGTATACAAACCCCCAAGTGCTTCAATATCTTTTTGCTTACCCCTTGAGGTCAATATCTCACCAGCAACAGAAACAGCATCCGGTTGCATATTAGCTTTGTTCTTTACGACTTCTAAAAGCTGTTCATCTGTGTACGTAGAGTAAGAGGATCGAAAGAATGTCTTGTCCATGACTGTTAGTTTAGAGTTGTTGGTAGTTGAGAGTTACTTATTGGTTTCTTTTATTTCATGTGAATGTTCGACTTCCAAACGTGTCTACAACCGTCACCTCCACATCTGTCAAAGACAGAGTACCCAAGTTTCATACTGATCTTCTCTATGTCAACTGCGGTATAAATTCTACGAAGCTCCATCATCCTCTTACAGAACGGTCTGGACGGATGTTCTTCGGTGTCTCTCTTATCCAGCGGAACATCGTCTTTCCATTCGTAGCTATATACAATGGATATCCTCACATTCTTTTGGAGAGTCTCTTGAGGTGCTGGTACCTCTTTCTTCTTCTTGAAAAAGTTGAACATGGTGGGTGGTTGAGGGTTTTCTAAAGTTACTGATTTTAGGATGACCCATAATCTACTCCGGCTAACTTCGAGATCTTCCAAGTTAAGAGTGGGGTACCTATCGTGAGAATGATAAACCCCCAGTTCACAGCTTCTTTTGAATTATCGTTACCACCTTCGAGGTAATAATCTCTTCCTTCATACTCATGGCCGTCCTCTCCATTTGTCAGAACTACCTTCTCGCTTTTCACTTTACCACCAAGTAAAAACTTTTGTAGATAAGTCTCAGTCTTGTTATGAAAAAGGAAGGTGCAACCGGCAAGAATTACGCTCGAATAGAAGATGTACTTTTGGAATGATGGGTCAGCGGGCTTGTCTGTCTTGTAACTAAGAAACGACATCAAACCAGAACACAGCAACAATGAGAATGTCACGAGCGGGTGTGACCTCATAACATCACCCGCTACAAAGAGTCCAGAAAAGAATAAAAACAAGACCAGTGCGCCGGTTAGTATAGCGTAGAGTATTCCGTAAGCTGACGACATCTTGAACATGACAAGTGTTTAGAGGGTTGACGAATTTAACGAAAAAGAGTACCCCCATCACCGGGTAAGGTTTTTATTTATCTTTAAGAGACGGTGCTGATCTCCCGGTCAGCTCGATCTTTTAACCTCTAAACTCATGACATGGAACTGGACACAGGTACACTCATTGGTATTGCCATCGCGTCAGCTGTGGTACTTTGGATTAACTACGCAATCATCAAAGCTGCTGTTAAAGGAGCTATTAAGACGGATCTGGAAAAGCAAACTCAACTTCTCGCAATCCTAGCCGTAAAGATCGGAGCTGATTCCCGCGACGTGGACAACGCTCTCAACATCGGGTTTAAACCAGCTCCAGGGAGAGACTCAGTTGGCGCACAGATTAACGAGATCCTGGTGGGAAAGAAAGCAGATGCGTAGACAGACAATGACTACGAACGTCATAAAACTAAAAAGGGTACCTCACATCGAAGGTACCCTTCTCTTTTTTTCAAAATCGTTCCCCAAGATCGTTCCACAGGGGTGTTTTAAGCGTATGTTGTGACCCCATCAGGATTCAAACCTGAAACCTTTTGAATCATTTTCAAAAGAATTCTATTGTCAATTTTCTAAAAGCTTTTTAATCCCGCCAGGGATCGGAGCGGCATCCTCACGGCAACGCCGGGAGATACAGCGGAGAGCCCGGTCACGTCGGCGGGAGGAAACTGTGCGTGCGCGGGGCGGGAGGCGGCCAACACATCCACCCCGTCCTCCTGCTAATATTTTTAGTACCCCCGCCCATCCCCTACCTTTACCCCATGCCAGCCCCCCTCTCTACCGCGGCTTACCGGGCCGAACACCTGGGCGCCCTCCACCAGGCGGCGGGCTTCTACCGGACTTTATCTTTCCGGGACGCGGTCGAGTACGCGGCTTCGGCTGCCGGCCCCCATGGTAATATCCACCGCTCCCAGCGCCGGGTCGGTGTGCGGCGGCTACGGCGAAGTGCGAAGCTGCTCCTGAAACGACTGGAAGACCTCTACCAGGCACGTTCTTTCGCGGATTTATTCCAGGTCACGGAATCCGTCCGCCAGGACATCCGCGGCCTCGGAGACTGCTGGTCCTATGATACCGCGCTGCGGATCGCTTTTCATCTGGGTCATGCCTTCTATCCGCAGGCCGTGTTTTTGATGCGGGCCAATCACGGGGGCATCCGCAAGCTGTTTACCCGAAAACCCATGAAGGGAAGCACGCTACCGGTGGACATTTTTCCAAAGGAATTACAAAAATTCAAAGCGTATGAGCTGGAAGATTTTATGAGGGTTTGGGGACGAGGGAATAAAAACGGGTAAGGTTTTTCTTTAGGGGACTTCAGCCGTGTATTCGCTATTTTGTGAGACGATGAAAAAAATATTTTTCCTCTTTCTCTTGTGCGATTTGATGGTCGGTATTGGGCAAATAAGCGCCCAGGTGAGTTGCGAAATTTTAAAGTATTTCGTAACAGACACAACGATTCTTAAAGGAAGTGGTATTGATGTTAATACCCAGGATACAATTACCATACTGGATAGTTCCAAAGCATTTAAGGCCTGTACTCCCAGTTTTAAAAGTGGCAATATAACAACAATCATTACTTACAACTTCAGCGGGTACATTTTTAACGGCAATAATAGAACCGATGTTTACCGATGGAAAAATCATATCATAATTGACAGGGTCGAAAAAAAAGGAAATATCTTTAAAGTGTCATTTTGGTACAAGCCAACAAATGAGAACGGTTATGTCAAATATAAATGGACTAAAAATCATGTCGTTCCGGTAAAATATTCTTTGGGTGTGTTTTAAATATTACAAATAATTTACCTGGGATCTTCAATTTCAAATTTAGATCGCCGGGGATAATATCTAACTTCTGTGCTTCCCGTGTCTAACATGCCAAAACTATTCTTTGCACGGTAATTTACCTTATAGGCTATATAGTAAATGCTGTCCGGCTTATGTTCATTTATATCTTTAAGTAAATCCTGGTCAATTATTTGGTACAATTTGATGGTCTGTTCATCTGATTTTATATTTTCCTTTGCATGAGGCTTGTCACTTTTTTCATATTCCTTAATTTCCCTCCGCCTGCTGGCAATTATTGCACTGTCCGTAGCCAATATGTAAGCCCACTGTTCATTTTGCATCATGGTATCCACAATTTCCGTTCTAATCACCTCAAATGATGCCGGCTTTTCCATTTGCTTTTTGACTTCGAATTCCGCCCGGGAAACAATGGTTGGGGGATTATAGCAGGATAAAAAACAAAACGCCATTAGCAAAGAGCCAATGAATTTCATGCGGTTAACGTTTAGGGTCGGTTAAATGTACAAAAAAGGTCTCGTAAATCAGAGTAAGGGATACCCTTAGTCCCACAATCCATGCCCGCGGTATTTCCCTTTTTTGTATTTTGATTCCTTAACACTTAACCATGTTTTTGTTGAAAGGAACACGTTCTGCCCTGATTGAGGTCTATTCAGATCGTCTCTACTTTTTAAATAGTTGAATATGTTTGAAAGATCGTGAAACGCATTGTTTACGGGTTTTACAAGTTTCATGACAGCAACGTATGAAGTATAACAAAATGGATTGTCCTAACGGCAATATGAAAAGTATAACTTCAACAAATTCAAAATCAGCATGTTTATTTTTTAAACGTTGCTTCCTATAACATAAATTTGAGTGTTGCACGCCATGTTTGATGACCCTATTTAATTGCTTAGAAACATTTTAGATTTAAAAGATATCGACCGAAATTCATATGATACAGGACTTTGTATTGGAAATAAGAGTTATCAAAAAATTTATTACTGAGACTAAACAGGACAGATATATTCAATTTATTTCAACACCTAAAAATCGAAAGAAGTTTATTCGCGAGCTTGCTCATTTCAATGATTTTAATTTTAGCCTACTTCAACACAATTCAGAAATTGATGCACGATCGATACTTGAAACTCTTTCTAAGAATAAAGTTCAAAGCAAGACATGTTATATAATTAGCGAGAATGTTGAGCTTGATACCAAAAGATTGGATATTTCACAAGCTATTGAAGCGACTTTAGGCTTTGACATGGGAACAATTCTCGTTTTCGGTGATGCTGATATTATTATTTACCAAGGAGAAGAGATTAAGTCCAGGTACATTAGTAAATCGTCCAAGTAAATTGATTTTAATAATGGTATTGGTCTTAACTGAAACACAGGCGTGCAACATATGCATTGGCGCTATGCCGGGAATGTAAGGGTATTTGTGTAGTTGGAATTCTATTGAACTTTAGTACATTGGCCGTAGGTAAAGAAAATCTACGGCTAAGTCAGCATTGGGAATTCTATTGCCGGCACAGCCCCAATGCACGGACCTTTGCGTCACTTTAGACAGACATCAAACCATGTTGACAGGAATCTCAGACATAGACAAAGTTAGATTGATAAATAGTTTCCCATCATCCTTGCGACAAGACTTGGAAGAAGCCATAAAAGTATTGCCAGCCGACCATAATGTACTTCTAGCGGACGGTCAAATTCACAATATGGACAGCTTAATTCATCCCACCAAGCATTCCGTTATTCTTGACGGGGAACAACTGACAATTCCTTATAGAAATTATTTTAATGAGCCCACACTTGAAAAGGAAAAGCTGTTGACTCCGTTGCAAAGGACAATTTTAAACTGTATTTACCTAAGACATCATAACGGTTTTGTGAGACAAAAGAGGCTGGAGCAACTCGTTGATTCAGACGATTACTTTATCGTTCCTTACACTTTTCAATTGTTAGGAGAGTATGTAAGAGAAATCTTAGAAGTTTTGGACCGACATGTCAATTACAAAACCATTGACAACTATAGTGGTTTCATAGCGGAAAACAAAAAGTATTGGCAACAAACGGAAAGCAGAATGATTAGCTACTGGAATGAGTATTACAGGAATGACTTTTCAAAACTTAAGGAGTATATTGGAAAGAAAATTGTCGACAGAATAAAAGCGAACGCACAACATCTGGCTTAACGCAAGTTGGGCTGATGAATAAAGCCCATCAGAATTTGTAATTCTAATCAACTTCAGTAATTTGGCCGAAAGTAAACAAAAGTTACGGCCAAGCCAGCGACAGGAACACAGAATACCCAACATGCGCAAAGCCCGGAACGTTGCCTGCAATACTAATCATGACAGACTATATTGTAAGAGTACCAGACGAACAGTATCAAATTCTAAATTTTCGTCAAGATAATCTTCCCGGGATTGCTGTGATCAATTCTGCTTTAAAAACATTTGAGCCTAGAATTGTTTTCAACTGGCACCTTTCAATTATGTTTGAATTGGAGGATATGATCGATAACGGCATGCCATCGGAAAAAGAGCGAGTAATAATTGACCCATACGGGGATGTTCTTGACAACAACATAAAAGGACCAATTAAGGAAAAACCCAATGCGCTTTTTTTAGCGAGAATTACATGGAACAGTACCCGTGAACTAATATGGAGAGTTTATGACCCTGAAATAGTTCATATGTATTTACAACAAATTATTTTCGAGAATTCTTCTCCACGACAATTTAATTATCGTTTAGATCCTGACGATGAATGGAAGCTAACTGAATGGCATTTGAATACCTGGATATAAGTACTGCAGGCAACATCTGTATTGGCGATATGCCGGGGTAGTAAGGGTATTTATGTAGTTGGAATTCTTTTTAACTTTAGTACTTTGACCGTAGGTAAACAAAATCTACGGCCAAACCGACACTAGGAATTCTAGCCGGCATAGCTCCAATGCAAATGTTGGCATCAATAGTTTATAACATTATGAAATTCGTAACCTACCTCCTAATCATTTGCATCGCTTTTACTTCTTGTCAAAATGCAACTCCAACGGATCCTAAACAACAGGCGAATAAAATAGATAGCATCAAACACAAATTGGCACCCTTTTTTAATGGCGCTTGGGTTGTGGTCCCATACATGGATTCAATAAAAGTTTCCAAGTCTCCTTATAAGTCGCAAACTGCGCTTCCAGGGATAGTCGAATTTAATATTCAAATAGAGGCGCCCCTTCCAGACAGCATAACAATTGGCGCGATAAGTATTCATGAGGGCACGAGTCTGACAATTTATTTCAGACCCGGGAAATCGCCAAATTCATTACCAATAAGTTTAAAGGATTACAAAAGTCAAAATGACTATTTCGAGCTTGGTTTTAGTATAGAAAAAGGTGACACAGCCTTATCGCTATACCATTTCAACCAGGCTGGTCTCCAAATTTCAGAAATAAAATATTCGAAAATTACTAATCATAAGGAGGAAGCTTTCCAATATCAACTTAATAAAACTTTATTCTCCGGAACTTACGAAATGGTCGACTCCCCAGGGCCTCTCAGTGAAATAAAACTTACAAATGACGGAGCCATTACTGGTATGCCGAACTGGAACAAATATTTTGTGATTGCCGACTTTGTCGCAGCCGGTGATAGTGCGACTGACGAAATATGCTTTGAAATTGATACAAAGAATCAAATCTGTTTTGCTTACAGGTTTGATGGGGACACTCTACGTTTGTTTAAGGAAATTCAGGATAAAAACAAGGAATTTCAAAAACTTGGAGATTTAGAATATGTATTTGTAAAGAAAGCAAAATAAGAACTACTTCTGCCAACATTTGCATTGGCGCTATGCCAGGAGAGTAAGGGTATTTGTGTAGTTGGAATTATATTGAACTTTAGTACATTGGCCGTAGGTAAACAAAATCTACGGCCAAGCCAGCAGTAACAATTCTATTGCCGGCACAGCTCCAATGCATGAGCGTTATGCGTAATTTAAATCCAGACGTAATATGTCAATGACACAAATAGCTTTTTTAAGAAAAGCAA
>DASYSW010000540.1:0-11614 GCA_036002905.1 Chitinophagaceae bacterium | reverse complement strand
TTCCCCTGCAAAAAACTAATTCACCCAAATTTGTCTATGCCCATGTATATCTTCCACACCCTCCTTTTTTTTACAAGGAAGACGGGTCTGAAAACGAACTCAAAACCGTCCTGGATGAGAGATCACAGGAAAAGATACCATTGTTTTTATCGTATTTAAAATATACCAACGGCGTTGCGATCAAAATAATAGACCGTATCATGCAATCATCAGGAGGTCGCGCTTTAATAATTTTGCAAAGTGATCATGGGTTCCGGAATTTTGAGGGTGCCTATTCACATCCCGGTTTTTTCTTTAAAAATTATTCGGCGTTTTATTTTCCTGACAGAAATTATAGTGCTTTATATGATACTATGACTAACATAAATACTTTCCCTGTCATATTTAATAAATACTTTGGAACGAATATTCCGATGCAGCAGGATACTACCGTGTTTCTCAGTCCGTAAATGTGAATAATTAGTGAATAGTGAATAATTGGTGAATAGTGAACAATTGGTGAATCTCTTATCCCCTTCCTAGTTATAAATGGGCTATTTTCCGATCCGACAAGGCTGTTGTCGACAACAAGCCAATCATTAAAAAAAATCTATCGTTACTCTTGTGAAGCCAGTCAAGTCCTTTTTAGAAAAATATGGAATTCATACTTTTCTTCTCCCTCTATTTGCAGTTCTTCACAGCTATAGACAATACTATGGGCTTGTTGATATTGGCGAGACGGTAAAAATTCTTGGTGAACTGGTCTTATCCTTCCTGGTTTTTTTCCTCGTTATACTGGCAATTACAAAAAATATAAACAAAAGCCTTCAATTAACAACCTTATTTGGATGCGTGTTTTTGTTTTATGGAGTGGTAAAGGATTTTTTCCAAATTACCCTGCATCTTTCTTTTATTTCAAAGTATTCTGTATTATTACCGGCCCTGGCGGTAGTTGCGGTCATTCTTACCAGGGTAATTGTGAAGAAAAAGGATTTCACGAGAATCAATCTTTTTCAAAACCTCCTGCTCCTGATTTTCATACTCATTGATGTCATGGGGATCATGGCGTCCAATAACTCCCTTCTGCTGCAGCGAAACCTGTTAACAAAAAACAGCCATCGCAAAGTAGACAGGATATCCACCGCGGGCTCAAAACCGAATGTATACTATATCGTTTTAGATTGTTACCCCGGAACTCATTTCCTGAAACAGTACATGCAGTATGATAATTCGTTGTTCAACGATGCGCTAGAAGAAAAAGGATTTCGGGTTCTAAGCAATCCAAGAAGCAACTACAACTGGACGGCATTCTCTATTTCGGCAACACTCAATTTCGAATATCTCCGAACACTCAAGACCTTTTCTCCGGTCGGTTCCATGAATTACAGCCAGGCCCTACTCACGACAAAGGAGTCAATTGTTCCAAAAATTTTCAAAGAAAATGGCTACACAATGTATAATCTGTCCATTTTTGATATCGGCGGGAATCCCTCTGTTCTCAAAGAAAATTTTTTGACCCTGCCCGAACGAGAGGTGTTGCTCTACAATACGTTGTTAGAAAGATTAAAGAGAGATCTGTTGTGGCATTTTATGAAGGGAAAATATGAAATTTCATTCCTTGAAAAATTGGAGGAAAGAAAAAAAGACAAGTATTCGACGGAGCTGGCAAAGAAAAGAGACTTCAACAATTTTGTCATCGATTCCCTAATGAAAATCCCGCTGCAGGAAACCAATTCGCCGCAATTTGTATATGCACATGTTTATCTTCCCCATCCGCCTTTTTTTTATAATGAAAACGGGTCGGAAAACGAACTCAACGCCGTTCTGAGTGAGAAATCGCAGAAAAACAAATCGTTATTTTTATCTTATTTGAAATATACGAATAACGTAGCGCTTAAAATAATAGATCGGATAATGCAGGTATCCGGAGGCCATTCCATGATCATTTTGCAAAGCGACCACGGCTTCCGGGATTTTGAGGGAGGTCCCACCCATCCCCAGACATTTTTTCAAAACTATTCGGCCTTCTATTTTCCTGATAAGAATTATAGCGCTCTTTATGATACAATGAGCAACATAAACACATTCCCCGTCATTTTCAATAAATGTCTTGGGACGAACATTCCATTGCAGGCGGACAGTTCCGTGTTTTTGATTAATTAAAATCGAGGCCGCAAAGACTGGTTTTTTATTCGTCAAGCTTTAAAACGGCAAGAAATGCTTCCTGGGGTACTTCAACATTTCCTATTTGCCGCATGCGTTTCTTTCCTTCCTTCTGCTTTTCTAACAATTTTCTCTTACGACTGATATCTCCTCCGTAACACTTCGCTGTAACATCCTTTCTCAACGCGGAAATGGTTTCCCGGGAAATGATCTTAGCTCCGATCGCAGCCTGTATAGCGATCTGGAATTGCTGTCGCGGTAATAGTTCTTTGAGCTTCTCGCAAAGCTTTCTTCCAAAATCCTGGGCACGGCTCCGATGGATCAATGCACTCAATGCATCGACCTTATCACCGTTCAATAAAATATCCATTTTTACAATATCACTGTCCCGATAACCGATAGGGTGATAATCAAACGATGCGTAACCACGCGTCTGCGATTTTAACTTGTCATAAAAGTCAAAAACGATCTCGGTCAATGGCATTTCAAACATCAGCTCCACTCTTGTCTGGGTAAGATAATGTTGATTTAATAAGATACCCCGTTTGCCCAAACACAATGTCATAATGTTGCCAATGTACTCCGGCTTGCTAATGATCTGTGCTTTGATGTAAGGTTCTTCAATGCGATCAGTTTTCCCCGGGTCCGGGAATTCCGTAGGATTATTGACAATGATCTTCTCACCTTTTGTGGTATAGGCTATAAAACTAACGTTGGGAACTGTCGTGATCACCGTTTGATCAAACTCCCTCTCCAGTCTTTCCTGGATAATCTCCATGTGGAGCATCCCTAAGAAGCCACAACGAAATCCAAACCCAAGAGCTTGTGAAGTTTCCAGCTCATACGTCAATGATGCATCGTTCAACTGCAGTTTATCCATGCAATCGCGCAGCTCTTCAAAATCATCCGTATTCACGGGGAAAATTCCCGCAAATACCATTGGCTTCACTTCCTCAAAACCATGCACTACCTGCGGATCAGGGTTACTTGCAAGTGTAATAGTGTCACCGACCTTTACTTCCTTCGCATTTTTTATACCGGTAATAATATAGCCCACATCTCCGCAACCCACTTCAGGTTTTTCAGACATTTTTAATTTTAATATCCCTACCTCGTCTGCTTCATATTCCTGTCCTGTTGAAACAAATTTTACTTTGTCACCCTTTCTGATACTCCCATTTAAAATGCGGTAATAAACAATGATACCGCGAAAAGAATTAAACACGCTATCAAAGATCAAAGCTTGTAAAGGTGCGTTAGGATCACCATCCGGAGATGGAATTCGTTCAACGATCGCTTCCAGGATGGCGTCCACTCCCAGGCCAGTACGGCCACTGGCCAGCAAAATTTCTTCAGGTTTACATCCGATCAACTCGATGATCTGATCCTTTGTTTCTTCGATCATCGCCCCATCCATGTCGATCTTGTTGATCACGGGGATAATTTCGAGATCATTGTCAATGGCCAGGTATAAATTGGAAATGGTTTGCGCCTGTATACCCTGTGTGGCATCTACCAGGAGCAATGCTCCTTCGCATGCCGCCAGGGCCCGGCTCACTTCATAGCTAAAATCAACGTGACCGGGAGTATCTATCAAATTCAGGATATATTCCTGCCCATCGCGGTGCTTATAATTGATCTGGATGGCGTGGCTTTTAATGGTGATCCCCTTTTCACGCTCGAGGTCCATATCATCAAGGACCTGGTCCATCATTTCCCGTTCGCTGATAGTATTTGTCGTTTGTAAGAGTCGGTCAGCCAGGGTGGATTTTCCGTGATCTATATGAGCTATGATGCAAAAATTCCTGATGTTCTTCAATGATTTTCTTTTAGTGCGCAAAGGTAATTAAAAGCTGTGAGCCGATCGGTATAAATTAGGGGCACTAGTTCAGGATTTGAACCCTGGTTAAACAATTCAGGTTCTTCGATATTGATGATCGTAGTGCTGCAGGGGTGCAGCCCGTTTATAGGAATGGATTATTTGCGAAACATTGTGCTCCGAAGGAGCAAATTGATTATAGGGAAATCCCAAATAGCCAATTGCTCCAGAGGAGCATCCTGTAAAATATTATCCTATAAAATCAAATAGATATTTTTCCTCAAAAGGGATTCGAAATTTTTCAAGGAGGTGATGATATTCAGTCCGAAATGTCTATTGCGATGGCGCTCTTCCGTAGCAGGCTCCGACGGAGCCGTTTTCAATGTAAATTTCTTCTATAAACAGATTGCCCTGACAGAGTAGTATTTTGGCGCTAAGGATCTGGGATTTTCATTAAAAGAAGCACCATCAGGTGCAGGAGTAGAAACAAGGCATGGCTTGTTTCTACTTCTTATTTACTTTCAAATTCTTCGATTTTCTATACAATCTTTACATTCATCGGATCGAGCAAATAGACGATGTGATCTTCGATGGCTTTTGCCTGTTCAATAAGACCTCTGTCGCGAACATATTTATCGATATTCGACGGCCTGTGTAGAAGCTCTTTTTTAAATACGTCGACAAATGGCGAGTAATGCAGAGAGAAATGCCAGTCGAGAGTTAGTTTTTTAAAAAGCTCGGCATCACTATAGACCAGTTGCTTGTAATGGACAAACATATATTGGTCTTCCGGCAGGAGCCTCACGTGTCTCAGGATCGTTTTATAATAGTATATCCAAATTTTTAAAAACTTTTCAGTATAGACTTCAAAAGGTTTTTTCAGCCTTTTCATCTTAAACAATTTCCATACTAATCTTGATATCCCCTTCTTTGATTGAAATCTCTTCAGATTTAACTGTTGTTGAAACATCACCATGGAATTTATGGTGGCGGTATAGTCCCTTACTATTATGAGGTAAAAAGCAAAGGGCAATATTCGCGCGTAAACATCAAGAAACAAACAGGTCCTGGCATCTGTCCAACCCCATTCGAGGTGCTCCTTATTCCGATTTTCAATCAGAGTTTTCAATGCCTCTACTTCTTCACATGTCAGCTGGCGAATTGGCCTGTGTACGAGACCCGCAGTAGAAGAATGTCTTTTTTTGAGCAAATGCTCGTGCATCTTAAGGAAATCAAAGTCCTCGACCCGTCCCTGGATATTCCCTGGACCTGCGCCGATAAACCTTTCACCAATAAATAAACCGCATCGTTGAAGCCATTGTGTAACCAGCGACGTGGTGGAGCGATGCATTCCTGTTATGATCAGAACCTTTGGATTCAGCTCATCATCCATCAGGTCTGCTGCTGTTGTTGTTTTCATGGAGAATCATAGGGCACGGCCATTCACATGAGAAAAAAATATTTCCCGATAAACAAGCAAATTGATTTTGGTACCAACCTCCTTTTGTTCCCAGGTCCCTTGGAATATGTTCCTGGACGTACGAGGCTGCTGCGCGAGTGTTCCTATATTTTTCTTTTTTGTAAGTAAAAATGTAGCAGATCAAAAAATTGAGACAGTCCCTTGTATGACGACAGGAAAATTTAAAACTTTCTTATGAGAGACCTTTTATTTTTAACGGTAAAGATTTATATACAAGCTCCAAGCTATAAGCGCACGCTTCAAGCAGTAAAATTGCTTCCATAAATCTTGTAGCATACAGCTTGAGGCTTACAGCTAATTACACCTTCCTTTTCTACAAAACAGAAAAATTCGTTAATTCGTCATCATGGAAATATTTATACGTGACATTACCGAGCGAGATGCCGAAGCAGTCAATACGCTCTCGGCCCAACTTGGCTATACTATGTCCCTTGACCAAACGCTGGCAAATATCAGGTCGGTGTTGGGAACAAGAGGACACAATGCTTTTGTTGCCGTGCAAGAAAATAGGATCATTGGTTGGATCGGTGTTGCACAGGCCCTTCAAATCGAATCTGCCCCTTTTTGTGAGATAAGAGGTCTGATCGTCGATGAGAGATACAGGGGCCTTGGGATTGGAAAATTGCTTATTGAAAAAGTAAAACAATGGTGCAAAGAGACGGAGAATAAAACTTTAAGGCTGCGGACTAATATGATTCGAAGGGACGCGCATTTATTTTATGAGCATCTCGGCTTTAAAGAGATCAAGGAGCAAAAAGTTTTTGAAATGCAGGTCTAAATTCCTCGCTTTTCTGTTACATCAGGTTCCTTCCCTGAAAATTTACAAATTTCAGAAGTGATCCGGGCAGACGAGGATTCATCAGTTACTTCCAAACTGCTCCCACTCCAGCTTCCCATAATTTTTTATTGAGTGCCGGAATATCCTTATCCAATATTTCTACACCCCTGCTTTTCAATGTTGTCCACTCAGCATTTAATTCTTTCATCCTGTCTAATGAAGCTTGATTGACTCTTGGTATCTCGCTTTCGGTTTGATTGATAAGAAATAAATAATTGGCAGTGAACCTAGCCGGGAAGTTATCAGCATCATCATACACTTTTGTTTTTCGCTGAATCATATCTTCATCCCATGCTTTCATCTTGCTCGTTAATGCGGCAATTTCCGTCTTTAACGGCGCATACTTCTCCTCGGTGAGCGAACCGGTCAGCGACTCCATCTGCTCACGTTTTCCATTCATCTTATTCACCATCTTATGCATCGTTGTCAATTCATTCTCCATGCTGCTCATGATCGTGTTATATTCTCTATAAGTCGCGGTATCCGTTGAATATAGAGGATTGGCCAGTATCTCGACGTCTGTTGAAACTTTTTTATCATTCCATTTTAATGTGATGCTGTATTTTCCCGGAATTGCTTTATGTCCGCTGTAGCTGCTTTCAATATAAACGTCTGGCACACCGGGCATAGTTGAGTACCGCATATTCCATACAAAGCGGTTCAGTCCTTTTTCTTTCATTAAAACCGCTTCTGCAGGCGGCCCCCCATCGTATTTTTTATACGTGCTATCCTTTTTTGAACTAAACCAGTGAACCAAATTTCCCGCTGCGTCTTTTATCTCCATGGTTATCTGATCTGTGTCTTTTATTGCCGGCAATTGATAATAGATCACAACTCCGGTCGATGGATTGATACCTCGGGAAGAACTTAACCCTGTGAACGCGGGACTGGTCTCATCCAATTCACTGGAACCATTTACCATATATGCGGGTGACGGCGTAAACAGCAAAAACGAAGAGTCTTTCTTATACTGGCGTATCAGGCCCAGGTCATCCAGTATCCAAAATGAACGCCCGGATGTCGCTGCAATTAAATTTCCTTTATACACTTTCAGGTCAGTAATTGGAGTGACCGGCATATTTAATTGAAACGGTTCCCAATTCTTTCCGCCATTCCATGAAATATAGATCCCGGTCTCTGTTCCGGCGAATAACAGGTCTTTTCTTGTATCATCTTCCCTTACTACCCTTGTAAAAGCTCCATCAGGAATTCCACTACTGACCTTTACCCACGTCTTTCCGTAATCAGTAGATTTATATAATCCCGGCGTATGATCATTAAACTTGTAGCGCGTCGTTGCTATATACACCGTCGCCTTATCAAACGGAGATACTTCAATTGCATTGATCAAACATTCCTCTAAACCTTGTGGTGTTATATTTTGCCAATGAGCGCCATTGTCTCTTGTTAAAGAAACAATGCCGTCATCACTGCCCGTATAGATCACGCCTTTTTCATGCGGTGATTCCATAATATAAGTAAGTGTTCCATAATTTTCAGCGCCCACAGCCTCATTGGTATAAGGCACACCGGGCTTTCCCTGTTTTTCTTTATCGTTTCTTGTAAGATCGGGCGATGCTTCTTTCCATGTTTTTCCGTAATCATCAGTTCGCAATAAATATTGTGATCCATGATAAAAAACATTAGGCTCATGTTTGCTCCAGATTATCGGCGCATTCCAGTTGAAACGATACTTCATGTCCTTTGCATCACGGGTTAGGTATTGAATGGGTGCAGCCATAATGTTTGTCCCGGCTTTTGCCTTTGCATTCAAAACGTCGATCGTTCCCTGGTAACTTCCGCCCAAAACAAACTGCGGATCGTCAGGATTGAAAGCGAGAAAAGCACTTTCACCGCCCGCCGAAGCGCTCCAGTCTGCTTCACTGATTCCTCCGCTACCTAATGAGCGGCTCGCGATCCTTACTGAACTATTGTCCTGCTGTGCACCATAAATGTTGTAGGGAAAAAGATTATCGACATTGATCCGGTAAAATTGCGCAGTCGGTTGATTCTGCTGACTGCTCCAGGTTTTACCTCCATTAAAAGTAATTGCAGAACCCCCATCATCTGAAATGATCATGTTGTTGGAATTGGTCGGGTTGATCCAAAGATTATGGTAATCACCATGTGTATTTGAAATATCATCCCAGGTTTTTCCACCATCTATCGATTTTAATGCCGGTGCACTCATTACGTACAATGTATTTTCATTAAGAGGGTCGGGAAATAATTCAATATAGTACCATGCCCTTTGGATCAAATGATGATCGCTGCTGACCTGGCTCCATGTTTTACCAGCATCACCTGACATATATAAACCACCGGTTCCTTTATCAAAGTCACTTTCTATCAAGGCATATACTTTTTCTGAATTGGAGCGACAAACTGCAATTGACATCTTACCCATTTCTTTTGGCAATCCTTCCTTTAGTTTGTCCCAATGTTCACCTCCATCAGTTGATTTATATAATGCGCATCCCGGTCCACCACTAATAACTTTCCACGGCAAGCGACCGTGTTCCCACATGGCTGCGTACAAAATCATTGGATTGTTCATGTCCATCGAAATCTCAGCACAACCGGTCTTATCGTCTACATATAAAACATTTTTCCAGGTAACACCGCCATCAACAGATTTATAAATGCCCCGTTCTTTGGAATGACTGTACAAAGCACCTTGTGCGGCTACATAAACGATGTTCGGGTCTTTTGGGTGAATAACAATACGGGCAATATGTTGAGTAAGATCGAGCCCAACCTTCTTCCATGTTTTTCCAGCATCGGTTGATTTATAAACACCATCGCCATGATGCGTCATCACTCCACGTACCGCATGTTCACCCATGCCTACGTACACTATATTAGGATCAGACTCTGCAACAGCAACTGCACCAACAGAACCTGTTTTGAAAAATCCATCAGAAACATTTCGCCATGTTAATCCCATGTCGTCAGTTTTCCAGAGACCACCACCTGTGGTGCCCTGGTAATACACCGCAGGATTTCCAATTACCCCTGTTGCGCAGTTAGAACGTCCGCCGCGAAACGGACCGATGCATCTCCATTTTACTGGTTTAAAATATTTGTCAAGATCAGAACTGTCTCTTTGCGAATAGATAGTGAGTACAAGGAAAAATAATACTCCCGTAAGCAGGAAATGTCTTGGCATGTGCAGAATTTATTTGGAAATATAAATCTTATTTGCAAATGAAGTCAATATGATTCGAAAGGAAGTACGTCTATCTGTTAGCATCTTCGTTTCAAAAAAACCAAAGAACAAAAAGTCTTAAAAATGATATCTAAATGCCAAGCTTATCTCTTAATTTTTTAGTGAGTTTGCTCTTTATCAATTCATAACTCCGCTTTACATATTCTTCCCACTGCTTTTTATTTAGTTTTGACGGATCAGGAACCAATACCCATTTTGCTCTCGCCATATAAGGCGCCGGTGTGAAACCATTTTGATTACTCAATTCTTCAAATTCTTCGTCGGGAACTTTAAATGAACAGGAAAAAGGAGGTTCCAGTGAAGCAACACAAAACATTTTATCACCTACAGAAAACACAAGATCATTCCCCCATTTTATATCCTCAGTAACAGCAGGCAGTGAAGAACAGATCTTGCGTAGCACTTCATTGTTCATTCCCCGAAAATTTTAAATTTTAAAATTGATCACTTGCAGGTTCCCGTCTTCGTATCCGACGATCGCTTTACTTGCCATATTTATAAACAGACCCGTCTCAATCACACCGGGAATTAGATGTAGCGATGCATTCAACCTTGCCGGGTCCGTTATTTTTTCATAATAGCAATCAAGAATGTAGTGGCCGTGATCTGTAACAAAGACCCCATTATCCTTCGTGCGTAAACCTACTTTCTTGCAAAGGCCCGTCGCAACGACCTTTTGTTCGACCTGTTTATATCCGAACGGAATTACTTCAACAGGCAGTGGAAATTTTCCTAACTCCTGAACCAACTTTGAACTGTTCGCAATAATGATCAACTCTTGAGAAGCCGCAGCTACCATTTTTTCCTGGAGTAGGGCACCGCCACCACCTTTTATGAGCTGGCCTTGTGGGTCAATTTCATCAGCACCGTCAATTGTCAATACTAACTTTTCGATGTCGTTGAGACCGGAGACCGAAATGCCGGCTTTGGTCGCCAGCTGCGCCGTTTGAATAGAAGTTGGAACGGCTGTTATTTCCAAACCCTGTTTTACTTTTTTTCCCAACTCTTCGATGAACCAATACACAGTAGTGCCCGAACCAATACCGATGGTCATTCCGTGTTTTACGAGATCAACAGCGTATACTCCAAGCCTTTTTTTTATTTCGTCAGCGGACATAGATTGACTTCCTTTTTGCTAATCATTATAACCATCCTGAACGCCTGAAAAGATAATAGATAAGAATACATAGGCCTACAGTCACAAGCAATACTGCGTAGAAGCCAAAGGGCCATTCTGTTTCCGGGATAAATTTAAAGTTCATGCCGTAGAAGCCCGCAACCATCGTGGGCACCGCGATGATGGCTGCCCAGCCCGCAAATTTTTTTGATACGTCATTTTGTGATATAGAAATGAGGGAGAAATTTGCTTCCAATGCTGTATTCAACAGCTCCCTTGTATTTTCGACCATTTCATTGATACGAATAACATGATCATATATATCACGGAAATAAGGTCGCGTTTCTTCAGAGATGGATTTTATATCAAACCGCATTAGACGGTTGCAAACATCGACCAGCGGGGATACGGCCCTCTTTACTTCAAGCAATTCTCTTTTCAACTGGTAGATCTGTTCCGTTGTTTCCCGACTTGGCTTTTCCTTGAAAACTTTATCTTCAATGGACTCAAGCTCCATTTCCATTTGATTGACCACCGGGTTGTATTGGTCAACAATAAAATCCATGATCGCATAGAGCGCAAATCCGGCCCCCTTGTTTAGCATTTGCGGTGAACTCTCGCATCGTGAACGGACATCGGCATAAGAAATTGAAGAACCATGTCGAACGGTAACAATATAATTGGAGCCAACAAAAAAATGAGTTTCGCCAAATTCAATATGGTTTTCTTTGTTGATCTGCGTGGTGCGGAGAACAACAAAAAGCGCGTCACCATATAGTTCAACTTTGGGCCGCTGGTGGGCATTGTGCGCATCCTCAACAGCCAAATCGTGTAACCCAAATTCCTGCTGAACCTGCTCCAGTACTTCTTCCGATGGCTCATGTAACCCTATCCACACAAACTGGTTAACCTCCTTCAAAATTTCATGAACGCGGCTCAGCTCAACTTCGCTTTTACGCCGGCCGTCAGAGTAGGCCACACAGTTGACG
>DASYSW010000539.1:0-5495 GCA_036002905.1 Chitinophagaceae bacterium | reverse complement strand
GAAAAAGTAAAATCGGAAACTATACGATATATCCGGTCCCTGTTTTTTTCAAACTTGTCAAAACTCAGATCGTAAGAAACAATTAAATAAATAACCAGGGCCGAACTGATACCGATCGACAATCCTGCGACATTTATCAATGAAAAGATCTTGTTTTTTGCAAGATTTCGGACAGCGGTCTTGAGATAGTTCTTGAACATAGTTTCTTTTTATGACTAGTCAATAATCAGTAACGACTAATGAGTTGTGTTACTCATCACTGATCACTCATTACTCATTTCGTAAAGATTTCACAGGATTTGCCATCGCCGCTCTCAAAGCCTGCACACTTATTGTTGCCAGGGCAATGATCATGGCCAGTAACCCCGCCAATAAAAACATCCACCAACTTATATTAATGCGGTAAGCAAAACCTGTTAACCAATTGTTTGCTGCCCACCAGGCAACCGGTGAAGCAATAACAAATGCAACGAACACCAACAATAAAAAATCTTTTGATAGTAATCCAAACACCGATGCAGTGTTTGCTCCAAGCACTTTGCGTATGCCGATCTCTTTAATTCGTTGCTCCGCCGTAAACATCACAAGACCGAGGAGACCAAGACAGCAAATAAAAATCGCAATAAAAGCAAAGTATCCTGAAAGCTTGCCGATCATTTGCTCACTCGTGTATAAACTATTGTATGCTTCATCAAGGAATTGGTAGGTAAGGGGAAATTTGGGGTTGAACTGCCTTGACAGCGCATCAAGACTGCGTAGCGCCTGTTGCGTTTTAGCCGGTTCAATTCGTACAAGTGCATTCCCTGAGCTCTCCTCTTCACGCATGCGAAGGATCAATGGCTGAATCGGGTCGTGCAAGGAGTTAAAATGAAAATCTCTTATAACACCAACAATGGTTCCCTGCTTACCCCAAAAAGTCAATTGTTTGCCAATGGGGTCCTTATAGTTGATGACTCGTAACGCAGATTCATTTAATAAATAGCCGGAGGAATCAGTAGGGTAGTCCCTTGAGAAATCGCGCCCCCGGAGCACCTGCAGATCGAGAGTTTTTACAAAATCGTATCCTACGGCAGCCCAGACGAATAAATTTTTCTCGTCAGCGTTTTTACCTTGCCAGTCGACGTCTGATGTTCCGCTTGTCAGTTTTGTGGGAATTTGCGTGATACGTGTGACGACTTTTACGCCCGGAATACTTGCCGCTTCCTGTTTGAATGTGGGGTACTTATTTACCAAATTACCCTGCAGCGGGATACTGATCACATTGTCCTTATCGTAACCTAAATTCTTTGTCTGTATATAATTGATCTGCGTGGAAACAACGATTGTTCCAATGATGAGCACAATTGAAAGTGTA
Source organism: Chitinophagaceae bacterium (assembly GCA_036002905.1). Taxonomy (GTDB): domain Bacteria; phylum Bacteroidota; class Bacteroidia; order Chitinophagales; family Chitinophagaceae; genus VBAU01. The sequence goes on along the minus strand of DASYSW010000539.1, from coordinate 4,141 downwards.
AATTGAAATACGACGAGTGCCCGGCGAAAGAATGCGGCCCTGGGCCCAGCCTTGATTGAACCCTTCAAAACCTTTATCGGGTCAAATGAAGACAAGAAAAAAGCCGGGTAGCTTCCTGCTACAAGACCGGTGATAAAGGTCAGTGTCGGAAGAAATAACCAAAATGTGGGATCAGCAACGGGCAATGAAATATGTTTTTGCGTAAGACCATTGAACATTGGCAGCAGTAAAAGCATGATCGCGAATGCAAGGATCAATGAAAGGAAGGCGATCAAAATTGCTTCGCCTATAAATTGTTTGATCAAAGAAAGCCGGATCGCTCCCGCTACTTTTCTAATTCCGATCTCCTTCGCCCTTTTCATAAAACGTGCAGTCGTCAGGTTCATGAAATTTACACAGGCGATCACCAGGATAAAAAGAGCAATGATGCTGAAGAGTTTCACATATTCAATTCGTCCACCGTCAATTTGCCCATTTTTATAATGGGAGTGCAGGTACATTTCATCAAAACGCTGAATACCGAGTTCAATATGAAACCCTGCACGTTGTTCTTTATAATAGCTGTGTAAAAAATCGCGAACCCTTGCCGTGAATCCATCCACATTCGCGCCGCGTCGCAATGCAATAAAAGTTTTTGGGCCGTCATTTATATTGATACTCCAATCCCTGAGCCACTGGTTATCGTCAAGATAAGCATACCAGTTGATGAGGTAATCGAATTTTTGCGACGCATTAACATCTGAATTTTCAAATACTGCTGTTATCTTGAAATCTTTTCTATCATTGAAGCGAATGGTTTTATTCATTGCATTGGCACCGCTTCCAAAAAAACTTTCTGCCATTTTCTTTGAAATGACGATCGCGGAGGGAGAATTCAATGCGGTTTGTGCATCACCCTGTAGCAGGGGGTAATCGAACATTTTGAAATAGTCCTCTCCGGCCCAACTACCTTGTTCCTCGATCACTTTGTCGCCAAGTGAAAAACTATTTTCATTGACCCATCCAAATCCGGAAGCAAATTCCACTTCCGGAAACACTCTTTTCATCTCGTCTGCCATTAGCCCCGGCGTCGAATGAAACACATCAACCTTATCATTGTAAAACTGTCGCTCAAACACACTGTATAAACGAGATGAATTCTTATTGAAAGAATCAACCTTGTATTCGCTTTGCACCCAGAATAGTATCAGCAGGCTGCACGCCATGCCCAGTGCCAGCCCCGAAATGTTTATAAAAGAGAAAACTTTATTTCTTTGCAGGTTCCGCAGTGCCGTCTTTAAATAGTTTTTGATCATTAGAAAAAGCTTTTAGCCGTGAGCTATGAGCTATGAGCTCGTGGCTCACCGCTTAGTTTATTCCGTTCGCAAGGACTTCACAGGATTTACAATAGCCGCTTTTATCGATTGAATACTCACAGTGATCAGTGCAATAAAAATGGCAATGATTCCCGCGGCAACAAATACCCACCAATGAACATGAATCCGATACGCGAAATCCTGCAGCCAGTTGTTCATAAAATACCAGGCTAACGGTGTTGCAATAACCATTGATATCAATACAAGTTTTAAAAAATCCTTTGACAATAGGCCGACAATACCCGGGATGTTTGCACCCAGTACCTTTCGAATACCGATCTCTTTTGTCTTACGCTGTACAACGAATGTGGATAATCCAAACAGGCCGAGACAGGCAATGACTAATGATAAAGCCGCAAACCCATAAAAAATGCCTTCCATTTTTTGTTCGTTGCCATATTGTTTTGCAATTTCATCTTCAATGAAATTGTATTGAAGCGGAACTGCAGACGCAAGGTCTTTCCATGTTGTTTTTAACTGCGCGATTGCCTGGTTGATATGTGCCGCGTCTACTTTTAATGATATCCGGCTGCCCCTTGTTGCGTAGCCAATGCGCAATGCTTCAACGGGCTTATGCAGGCTTTCAAAATTGAAATCTTTCACCACCCCTACCACATACTGCGTTTCGTCGCCTTTGCCAAAGGGTTTGCCAATTGCATTTTCCGGATTTTGCCAACCGAATGTTTTTACTGCCGCTTCATTCACCAATAAGGCTTTTGTCGTATCGGTAGGAATGTCCTTTGAGAAAAAACGCCCCGCTGCAAGTTTCATATCATACGTCTTGAAATAATCAGCATCCACTGACATTCCATAAAGACTTGTCGAGATCTCTTCTCCTTTTAGGTTTACAGTGGTTGTCCAGCCATTGCCAAGACCTCCTACTACATTTGAACCATGCTTGGAAACATTGAGAATATAAGGACTTTTTAAAAGTTCATTTCTTATGGATGAATATTGCCGCAATACATTTTCGTCCCCGTTAAACTCAACCTGTATAACGGCATTGCCATTAAAGCCGAGTGATCTGTTCTTTATAAAATTCATCTGTTGTGTGATGATAAGGATAGAGGCAACCAACGCGATGGTGATCGTAAACTGAAACACTACCAGGGTTTTCCTGATCATATTTCCTTTCCGGCTTTGCGAGAAATTTCCTTTTAGTGAAACGGCTGGATTAAAAGAAGACAAGATGCCGGAAGGATATATCCCTGCAACCGTTGAAATGAAAATGACGAAACCAAGAAGGAGCAAGATATTCACGGTATTTAATGGAAAATAGTAGGTTTGACCAATCCAGGTTGAAAATTGCGGGAGGATGATCTTAAAAATGATTACTCCTGAACAAACGGCCAGTGTACAAATAATAAAAGTTTCGGAAAAGAATTGACGGATCAATTGCGGCTTCGTCGCACCAATCACTTTTCGGACTGAAGTTTCCTTTGCTCTCTTTATAGCTCCCGCGGTTGTTAAATTGATATAGTTAATACAAGCGAGCAATAAAACGATTATCCCTATGATCGAGAAAATATTCACTCTTGCCAAGCTGCCATTGTTGGAGGCATCATAACGCAAATGCGATTTCAGGTGAATGTCTCTTACCGGTTGTAAATAGTATTGATAAGACATCTTATTTTCTTTCCAATCCTTCTCTTCGAATTTAAAAGCGACCTGGTTAATTTGATTTTCCGCATCTTTCCAACTTGTGGGATCAGATAGTTGCACGTAGACATTCGGCCATCCGCCGACCCATAAACTATCGATATCAAAATTGTATCGGTCCTTCATTCTTTTTTTGAGAAACTCAGAGGAAAGCAGCATGTCGAACTGGATATGTGAATTGACGGGCGGGTCCTTTGCTACACCAGTAATAGTTACAGGCGTGTTGTCGATCATGATCGACTTACCCAAAGGATCTTCTTTCCCAAAATACTTCAGGGCTAATTTTTCCGTAAGTACGGCCTGGTCAAATGATTGCAGGCATGTTTTAGGTTCTCCTTTTTTTAACTCAAATCCGAAAAATTCAAAAAAATTCGGGTCGGCATGAACAATGTTTGATTCAAAAAATTGTTGCTCCCCTGATTTTACTTTGTACTGGTCACCAAATAGCCGGCATGCAGATGTTACGGTTGAAAGTTGCTTTGGTAAGTGTGCGCCAAATGCAGGACCGGAAGGTGCCTGTGAAAAAGATTCACTTTCGCTTTTGAAAGTATTTACCAATCGGAAGATCCTATTACCGTTGGGATGGAAATCATCAAAGCTTAATTCCCTTTGAAGCCATACACCGATCAGCAGACAGACCACAACACCTATGGCGAGCCCGCTTACATTTAAAATGGTGAAAGTCCTGTTCCTGAGAATATTTCTCCACGCGGTTTTAAAATAATTCTTGATCATAACTTTTTCTTTTATGAGTGATCAGTAATGAGTAATGAGTTGAATCACTCATCTCTGATTATTCATTACTCATTCCGTCCGCAACGATTTCACCGGGTTCGCGATCGCTGCTTTTATCGCCTGGAAACCCACCGTGAGCAACGCTATAATTATTGCCAGTACTCCTGTTACCAGGAATATCCACCAATTGATATTGATTCTATAGGCAAAATCCCGCAGCCATCTGCTCATAAAGTACCATGCGAGGGGTGTGGCAATTACAAAAGCAGTTAATATTAGTACAATGAATTCTTTAGAAAGCAGGCGGATCAAGCTTGTGACACTTGCTCCTAACACTTTTCTTATTCCTATTTCCTTTGTCTTGACCTGTGCCGTATACGTGGCCAGGCCAA
>DASYSW010000538.1:0-8056 GCA_036002905.1 Chitinophagaceae bacterium | reverse complement strand
CCCTACCACTGCAGCATTAATGCCTTCAGTTGATCGATAGACCGCTGCATATTTTTTCAAATAGCTCCATATAGGAAAGAAGAAAAGCACGAGCAGAGCGCTGGGTAGGAAGATTGAAATAGTCCCGATAAGACAGCCCAACAATTGCATCACGGTTCTTTCCTGCGGCGTTTGCCCCATATCTTTCAAGGCCAAACCTCCTGCAAAAGATGCGATTGAAAAGACTGGTCCTGGAATAGCCCGAACAATTCCCATTCCATTGTACATATCGTCTTTGTCGATCGTAATGACATTTTCATCTTTCTTCTTCTCTTTTACTGCAACTGACCGAATACAAAATTGCTCATACATCATTGGCATCAACACCTGTCCTCCTCCGAACACAAGGCTTCCCATCCTGTATGTGTTCTCAAATAAATTGATCGGCTTTCGGTTTGGCCAGTCATTTTTTTTCGCCTTTGAACTTACAACGCCCGCCACGATAAAAATGATTGCGAATAGCCAAATGTTCCACCATTTGATCTTTCTTGGTTTTTGCTCGATTTGCGGAATACGTTTTCTACTAAGGTTTGTACTTACTCCCCCGAGAACGATCAACAAAGGGAATACCCATGGCTGTTTAAATAACGCATACGTTGTTGCGGCACTCACCAGCATTATCACCCATGTTATGGTATTTTTTATGGAGCTACCAAAAGACACCACTGCTGCATAGACCAAAAAGCCAACGGCCATTGGCGGAATAAATTTGAAGATATGTTCCAGATCTTTTTTATCAATGTACTCTATCAGAAAAGAAAATGCTCCCATCAGTATAGATGCGGGCAAGATCCAGATGATAAGAGTTAAGACAGCAAGCCACACCCCGCCTCTTTTGTATCCAATCAAGGTAATGGTTTGAGTTGAAGATGCCCCCGGCAAAAGCTGGCAAAATCCATTGTATTCAAGCAGTTCCTCCTTCGTCACATAAGGTCGTTCATGAACAAAGGTTTTCATCATCATGGCAATATGCGCTTGCGGTCCACCGAAGGCCGTTATACTTTGTAGAAAAACAGACTTTAAAAAATGAAGGTGGCGAAGGATCACCATCATTAAATATAAAAAATTTCAGAATAGAGAAAATGAATTATTTTATAAACTGTATTAAGTAAATTGATCAAAAAAGAAATGAAGTATTTATTACCTGCATTAATACTTTTTGCATCTACACTTTCCTATTCACAAAAGGAAGATAAAAAATTACGAAAGGAAATTTTACCGTTGATCAAGGGCTATAATGGCGATATCGGCATTTATATAAAGGACCTCAAAAACGGCAAGAGCGTTTTTATTAATGCCGATACCATATTTCCAACAGCCAGTATAGTAAAAGTTTCCATTTTGATCGGTATTATGGATAAGATAAGACGAAATGAATTGTTTTATGATTCAGCACTCGTCTACAAGGATTCATTATTGTACGAAGGAGAAGATATTCTCGGGTCATTTAAAAATGATGAAAAAATCCTCTTGAAGAAGGTGATCATGCTGATGCTGACAACCAGTGACAATACGGCAAGTCTTTGGCTGCAGAGCTTAGCCGGAAAGGGAGCAAGAGTTAATGAAATATTGGATAGTCTTGGGTTTAAGTATACGCGAATCAATTCCCGAACACCGGGAAGGGAAAATAATCGAAGCGTATACGGTTGGGGCCAGACAACACCCGCCGAAATGGAACGGTTATTTGAGATGATCTATCGCGATCAGGTATTTTCCGCTGCCATTTGTGAAAGAATGAAGCGGTGTCTTGGAAGAAATTATTGGGATGAAGATGAGGCGATTTCGCAAATTCCTCCCAATATCGAAGTGTTCAGCAAAAACGGTTGTGTCGATGAATCAAGAAGTGAGGTATTGCTGGTGAATGCTCCGCATAATCCATACATCTTTTGTATCTTTACGAAGAATAATAAGGACACGAGCTGGACTCATAACAATGAGGGATGGACATTAGCACGAAAAATATCGAAGGTTTTGTGGAACTATTTTGAACCAAGGGAAAAATGGAGCTCTGCGCTCGTGAAAGAGTAACTACTTAAGAAGCTGATAGGCCATCAAACTCATTAGATAGGCAAGACCTGTCATGTAAATTAATTGGATCACCGGCCATTTCCAGCTTCTGGTTTCACGACGCACTACCGCCAGCGTACTCATACATTGCATCGCAAACAAATAAAAAATCATCAGCGACACACCGGTCGCAAGTGTATATAATGGCGTGCCATCTTCTTTTTTTGCTGCCTTCATTTTATCCTGGAGCTTAAGGCTGTTTTGATCGTCCTCGCCAACACTATAAAGTGTTGCCATGGTACCTACAAAAACCTCACGGGCGGCAAAAGAAGTAATTAGTGCAATCCCGATCTTCCAGTCATAGCCCAATGGTGTTATGGCGGGCTCTATTGATTTTCCCAGGATGCCTGCATAAGAATTTTCAAGTCTTGCTGCATGGTATTCTTTGTCCAGTTCAGTTCGTCCCGGTGCCTGAGATTTTAATTGCTCATATTTAGAGCTGACCTTTTGCATTCTTTTTGACGGTCCGTATGAACTAAGTGCCCAAAGGATCAAACTAATGATCATGATCACTCTTCCCGCATCAAAGACAAAAACTTTTGCCTTGTTGACCATCGTGTGAATGACATTCTTCCATCTTGGAGAGCGATAAGTGGGAAGCTCGAGAATAAAGAAGCTCTTTTCTTTCAGTTTAATAAAATGTTTGGCGACAAAAGAGACTGTAAGGGCCATCACCAGTCCCAGTAAATACAGGCCCATCATGACAAGGGCCTGCAATCCTAAGAATCCAAATAAATAAGTTCTTGGGATCACGAGCCCAATCAGGATTGTATACACAGGTAACCTGGCAGAGCAGCTCATCAAAGGAGTTATCAGAATCGTCAATAACCGCTCTTTTCTGTTCTCAATATTCCTGGCGCTCATGATAGCAGGTACTGCGCATGCGAAACCGCTGATCATCGGCATTACACTCTTGCCGTTTAATCCAACTCCACGCATCAAACGATCTGTGAGAAAACTGATCCTTGCCATATATCCCGTGTCTTCCAGCAAGGTTATCAGCCCAAACAATATCATTATCTGTGGAACAAAAACAAGAATGCCGCTCAATCCCGCAAGTACTCCTTGCGTCAGCAAATTGCTCCACCATGCTTCAGGTAGTACGGACGATAGCGAGGAATTCAATTTTGCGAAGCCGGCATCGATCCAGTCCATTGGATATTGTGCCAGCCAAAACACACTTTGAAAGAGTAAGAATAGTACTGCCAATAAAATGAAATACCCCCATCTTCGATGAAGCAGTATGTCGTCCAATCTCTCAGTAAATAAAGTTTTTTGTAAAGGATCTGGTTCTGAGACCGCTACCTGCATAATGCGCTTGATGTGACTATATCTTTGTAAGATCTCTTCAGCCTGCGTTTTTGTCGGGTTAAAGTTGTGTCTTCTCTCGATGTTTTCGATCGTATCCTGAATTTCGTTGTTAAGGTCAAACGATTCGTGATTCATCAGATAGTGTATCGCCGTATAGTCGCTTAATGCAGGGAAGATCTTTTGAACATCTTCAATTGAATGTGCAGCAAGCTGTTTGTTTTCTATAAAATCGCGGGCAGGCGCCTGGTATAATTGAAGCGCGGTTTGTTCAATGATTTTTTTTAGTTGCGGGATGCCCTTTTCTTTCCGTGGATTTACTGCCGCTACCGGTACGCCTAATTCTCTCTCCAGTTCCGCGATATCAATTTTTATCCCTTTCCTTTTTGCAAGATCCATCATCGTCAACGCAATCACCATCGGAACTTTCAGGTCAATGATCTGTGTGCAAAAAAGCAAATTGCGTTTAAGATTGCTTGCATCAGCCACAACAACAACCACATCGGCTCTGATTTCCTTATCCTGGTTCAACAAAACTTTATAGCTTACCCACTCATCAAGGCGGCGGGGATAAAGACTGTATGTACCCGGGAGGTCGATCACATTGGCCTCGCTCGATTCTGAAATTGCAGTTGTCCCGGTTTTTTTATCTACGGTTACCCCCGGGAAATTTCCCACCTTTTGATTCAATCCCGTCAGGCAATTGAACAGAGAAGTTTTCCCGCTATTGGGGTTACCAACCAGTGCAATATGTAGCTTTTTATTCTTCAAGGTAGCCTTAACCTGCAAAAATAATTTGAACGGCTGAGGCGGGCTTACGAAATGCGATTTTAATGATTGTTAAAATACTGGTGGTCAGGATCGGTTTGCAATCGCTGCAGGCGAGGATAATCAAACATAGCAAATTTTTAACCTTGCAATTTTCGCTTCCTGCGGAAATAAGATTTGTATCAATAACTTTGTTACCTAATCCTAACACAATCTATATGCGCTCTCTGTATTGGAGGTTATCCCTAGCCCTGGTTTTATTTGGTCAGACCGGCATTTCGCAGAAATTAAAAAAATCGGATCAACTTACTTTAGCGAACCTTCAAAATCATATTCAATTTCTGGCCGATGATAAATTGGAAGGACGACGAGCGGGAACAAAAGGCGAAGAGCTTGCCATGGATTATATCAGCGATCAGTTCAAACAAATAGGATTGCGGCCAAAAGGAACAGAAGGGTATTTTCAAAACTTTGACATCAATGAAGGGAAACAGGTAGATCCTCAAACGCATTTTACCATTAATGATAAAGAGCTAAAGCTTAACGAAGATTATTTCCCTTTTGTCTATAGTCCGGATGTGAACATTGAAGCTCTGCCCGCCATTGCATTGCAGGAATCAGGTTTGCCATGGTTTATTAATTTGAAGGATGTGATCGATGAAAATGCGAGTAACCCTCATTTTGACCTGGAAGATTATATTCATCAGCAGGCGATCGATTTGAAAAAGAAAGGTGCTGTTGCACTAATCTTCTATAATACGTCATCCAGGGACGATCAATTGAAATTTGATGGAAAAAATAAATCTGAAAAGACCGGGATCCCCGTCGTGTACTTAACAAAATCTGCAGCAAAAAAATATTTGAGTGATGCCTCTGCTTCGGTGGATATGAAGCTAAAAGTAAATATCAGCGATAAGAAAAGGATTGGTCATAACGTGATTGGATATATTGATGAAGGAGCGCCGACCACGGTAGTGCTTGGAGCTCATTTTGATCATCTCGGTTATGGCGAAGACGGCAACTCGATGCTGCGAACAAAAGAACATTTGATCCATAATGGCGCTGATGATAACGCAAGCGGCACGGCGGCCCTTATCGAATTGGCAAGACTTTTAAAAAATTCAAAGCTTGACAAGAATAACTATTTGTTCATTGCTTTTTCGGGCGAGGAATTGGGCTTGTTTGGCTCTAAATATTTTGTAGAGAATCCTACTGTGGGTTTGAATAATATAAACTACATGATCAATATGGACATGGTAGGAAGATTGAATGACAGTACGAAGGTATTAACGATTGGGGGCTATGGCACTTCGCCGGAATGGGCATCACTGGTAAACACAAAAAGTAGAAAATCCCCTTTTGTCATAAAGGTCGATTCAAGCGGGACGGGTCCGAGCGATCATACTTCTTTTTACAGGAAGGATATTCCTGTTTTATTCTTCTTCACTGGTCTGCATTCCGATTATCATAAACCAACCGATGATTTTGACAAGATCAATTATCGTGGAGAACTTGAGGTGGTAAATTATATTTATTCGATTATCGAAAAAGAAAATAAGGCGAAGCAGAAGTTAGCATTTACAAAAACCCGGGAAACGCAGTCAACATCTTCTACACGTTTTAGTGTGACACTGGGTATAATGCCTGACTATACCTTCGCGGGAACGGGTGTGCGGGTGGATGGCGTAAGTGATGGGCGTCCTGCTCAAAAGGCGGGATTACAAACCGGCGACGTAATCACTCAATTGGGTGATTACAATGTCACGTCGCTGGAAAACTATATGGAGGCACTCGGAAAGTTTAAAAAAGGTGATACAACAACGGTCAAGTATGTAAGGGGAAAAGATAGTAAGGAAACACAGGTGCAATTTTAAAGTGTCAAGTCTAAAATTCCATGAAATTAGTTTTAGACAATAAAAATCTCACTGACGATTTTTTTGAAGATACCAGGCTGCTGGGGATTATGGCGTCCATCAAGGATTACCAGCTCTGCTGGCACCTAAACAGCTTAATGGGTATGGACTTTCGCATTAACAATGACATAGAGATACAGCTCACGAAAAAGAAGAGAAACTATTTTTTCGCGGTATACGAATTTTGCGAGCCAACCGGGTCACTTTTTCATTATGTGTACAATAACCGCTTTGACGGAGAGTACCTCCTGCCCGAATTTAAACACCTTGATTTCTTGTGGTTAATGAAAGGAGATATAGTAAATGAGGCAACTCTTCAGCAGACGATCAGTAGCATAAAGGCAATAAATGGCGTACAACTTGTGATAGAACTAACGAACGAAAAGATCAGAAACAAAGAACACCTTGTTTTCTAGGGATAACTTCCGGAACTTTTTCAACTTTAAACCTTTGAAACCTTTTTTATGTGGCAGGAAAAAAATAATAAGTTATACCGCAAATTTCAATTTAAAGATTTCAGCGAAGCTTTTTCTTTTATGACACGGGTTGCTCTTCAAGCGGAGAAGATGGATCACCATCCCTTGTGGACCAATGTCTATAATACAGTTGAAATTTGGCTTTCCACGCATAGCGCCGGGGACGTGGTAACAGGTAAAGACAGGCAATTAGCTGAAAAGATCGATGACCTGGTTTTAGGTTAACGCATCATGAGTTTCATCCCGCCGGGACCGCTTTTTTCAAGTCCTGTTTTTGACAAACTGTAAGTAAAACTCAGCAAAAAGAAACGGCGCAAGCTGTTTACGCGACTGTCTTCAACATAGTTTTGATTCGCAGTGTGGTTGATGCGCACATTCTTATTTAAAATATCATTTACCGAAAACTTCAGCTCCCCACGGTTAAAATTAAGCATTTGCTTGCTGATGCCTGCATTCCACAAGGGTACTCGTGTATTAAATCCTGACATATAATTGTAGATCGAGTAATTAAAATCAGACGAAAAGAAAAAACGTTTTGGCAATTGCCAGTCCATTTGCGCGGAATATTCCTGGTTGATAAATTTTGAATTTCTTGCCGACTCGATCGAGTATGTGGACTTTGAATAGTTGACGCCACCAGTTAGCGAAAGATTTATTTTTTCAGATGGGTTCATATCCAATCGTACCTGGGGACCAAGTGTTATCGTATTGATCTTGTTTATTTGTATTTTATTGACTGCATCTCCAACAAGTTGTTTGCCTTTGTCGTAAGCCATGTTCGAACTGATGTCCACGGAGCCTTTTAAAAAACGAACTGGAAATCCCCAGCTTACGCTACCATTTACGTTATAGACACCATTGACATTTACCGGCCTCACGGAATCGACACCAATCTGGTTTATCTTATCGTAGTTGACAATTTTATTGTCCGTTTGCTGTGCCGTTAGAAACACGAAAAAATTTCGATTTTTATAAGGATTTACAAAGGAAGCGTTCACGCGTAGTGTACTTATAAACTCTTGTTTTAAATTCGGGTTTCCAAGTTTTATGTAAAGAGGATTGGTGTTATCGGGAACCGGCTGTAGCTGGGTTATAGTTGGTTGATTTGTGCTCGTGCTATAGTTGATCAGGATGTTCCTGAACTTTGAAAAATAGTATTGAAACCTTGCGTTGGGTAAAAGATTCGAAAACCGTTTGGTTATTGTGGAATCTTTTGCGCGGCCGATGACCTTTCCTTCAAGATCAGCCTGTTGCCAGGATAGCCCGGCTGAATAATTATACGTTTTTGTTTGCTTGCGAAAACGCAATCCCCCATTTCCAAAACCATAAATATTTCGATAATCATTTGAGAGGAGAGCATTGATAAGATCGTACTTTCCGTTGCCCTGGTTATAATCATAAGTGGTTTTTGAGGAAGTGCTGATAGTATTTGATTTTCCGAGGCTGAATTCCAGCAATGATTTCTTAAATACAGGCTCGGTGTAA
>DASYSW010000537.1:0-12799 GCA_036002905.1 Chitinophagaceae bacterium | reverse complement strand
TTGGAGAAATGGAAGAGAAGTGTATCAATGCACATTTAAAACACTGGGAAATTTAAAAATACCTGTAAAAAAAGTTTATACGCATTTTAAAGAAGATCTAAGACCATATGGAGAAATCAAATATTATGTCTGTAATAGAAGGTTTACTTGGGTGAATTGTGAGCCGAATACAGATTTTGTACGTGCAGAATCGGTATTTGACCTTTCGAGTTATTCTTTATTTAGAACATGGGTATATCCAGACACCATTAGGACAGTTTTGTTTGCTAAAAATGGTATCGATTCAATACAAAATATTACTAGTACAGAGTATGGTAATGTTCAGCATGCTATGCCAACAAAAATTACTCATAATTTGAGTGACGGTCGTGTCGATACGGTGTTAAATTTTTATCCATATGATATTGTTCTGACTGGATCCGCTGAAACCGGGAGGCAGAGTCTTATTTCAAAATACATGATAGGTACCGTATTGAAGCAGCAGACCGCAAAGGGTTCTACAACTACGAATGTGTTAAGTAAGGAATATAATTTGTTCTCCAACGGATTGACTAAGAATCGCAGTCTTAGTGTACAAGTTTTAACCAACCCACCTGAAAAACGCATAGATTTTACAAAATATAACCTCTTTGGAAAGATAACGGAGCAATTCAAAACAAACGATCAAAAGAATTCAATTATATGGGATTATAAAAGCATGTATCCAGTTGCAAACGTAAATAATGCAGATTCCTCCGACATTGCCTACAATAGTTTTGAAGCAGATGGCAATGGAAACTGGTCCTTTTCTGGCATGGCAACACCTGATGTTACTTCGCCCACCGGAGTAAATTGTTATCTTATTTCTCAACGTTTGATTAAAACTGGCCTAAATACTTCTACGACTTACATTGTTTCTTATTGGGCAAAAGCTGGAAGTTCCGTTTCTGTATCTGGCTCTCCTGGAATTAAACAAGGTAAGACCATTGGCAGTTGGACTTTTTTTGAGGATTCTGTTAAAGGAGTTAATTCTATTACGATCTCGGGTACCGGTTATGTTGACGAGGTTCGACTTTATCCGTCAACAGCACAAATGATTACTAGTACCTATAGTCCATTGGTTGGAATAACTAGTAAGTGTGATGCAGATAATAAAATAACTTATTACTTCTATGACGGAATTGGCAGATTGTCATATGTAAAAGATCAAGATGGAAATATTATAAAGACGTTAGAATATAAATATGCCCAAAACTAACTAAGTATGACTATATGTAGTCAAAAATTATTTATAGCAATGCAAATAACTAATAAACGATTTAAATGTTTCACTTTTAGTATTTTCGTATTTTTGATTTTGCAAAATCAGTTGAATGCACAAACTGATAGTAGTTCGAATTTGAAAAAAGATACTTCCGGGAAATCTGCTTATTTAGTTGTTAATCCGCTGATCGCATGTAGTATATCTGGTACCAACCCAGTTACCCAAGGTTCCAGTGTTACATACAATCTCATTTGTGATCAAACTGCTACATCTTGGACTGTAACATGTGGCACCAAAACTTATTCTGACAATGTTTCGGCAACAATTTCGTGGAATGGAACTTCGTGTACGACCGGTACAATTACAGCTAAAAACGGAAGTACAATATTAGCATCAAAGACGATAACTATTAATTTTCCACCGTTAGCGCCAGGGACCGTCGCTCCTCCTGCCCAAACAATAAACTATGGAGATGTGCCATATATTCTTTCAAGTGTAGGCGTATCAGGTGGCAACAGTACTTACAGCTATCAATGGCAAAGCTCTATCAATGGGACAACTTGGGGTAATATTGGCACCAATAGTCCAAATTATTCTTCGAGCAGTTTAATAACCACTACGTTTTTTAGAGTATTGGTCTCTAGTAATGGCAGCACTTTGCCAAGTACTAATGCAACTGTAAATGTTTATCCCGCAATACAAGGGGGGACTGTATCTTCTTCAAGCGCTATAGCAAATTACGCTGGTACAGCAATTGTCTTGACTTCCATAGGTGTTGCCGGCGGCAGTGGAATTTACAGTTATCAATGGCAACAAGCAGTTGATGGAGTTGGGTACACGGACATTCAAGGAGCCAACAGCACGACTTATTCTACAAGCTTAATCAATAAGACATATTTTAGGGTTAAAATTAGTAGTAATGGAGCTAATGCGTATAGCAGTTCAACGAGTGTCGACGTAAATCCTCAATTATTTCCCGGGACTATCTCCCCAAGCGTGAATGTTGTATCTTCTTGTAATTCACCTGGCACACTTACTGCAAACGTAGCTCAAGGTGGGACATGTAGTGGAATTTTCAATTATCAATGGCAGAAGTCAAATGACGGTTTGATATTTTCCGATATCAGTGGTGCCTCCACTCAGAATTACACTCCGTCAGCCCTTACAATACAAACTTATTTTAGGAGAAGGGTAATTTGTGGAACTGATACTGGATATACTAATCGCATTCTAGTCTATATAGGATCCACTACAATTCCTCTGAATTTTATACGTACAAGGGAAATTACAAAACCAGGAGTACTTGACCTTGCTAGTGCGGCACTTCTAACTGATGTAAATGACGTGAAGCAATCAAGTCAATATTTTGATGGTTTAGGTCGATTGGTTCAGACGGTTACTATGAAAATATCTCCCTCTGGTAAGGATATGGTTTCAATGAATTTATATGACGAATTTGGTAGGGAGAATGTCGAATTATTACCGTTTTCATCAAATTCTACGGACGGCAATTTTAAAACAACTGCATTTTCGGATCAAACAAATTTCAACTCCAATGGTAGCTATTTTTCAGGCGAGCAGTTTTATTATAATCAAATAGATTTCGAATCTTCTCCTGAAAATACTCCTATTAAGTCGTATAGTCCCGGGTTGAACTGGATCGGCGTGAGCAAAGGAATTTCGCAGGATTTTAACGTTAATCTAATCGCAGATAGCGTAAGACTTTGGACAATTTCTCAGACTCCCGGTAGTATTCCAGTTACTACTTCAAATTATTTACCTGGGAAATTATATAAGACTATTTCTATTGATGAAAACAATCATCAAAATATAGAATATAAAGATTTTGAAGGTAAAATAGTACTAAAAAGGGTTCAGTTAAGCAACGTGCCAGGGAGTGCACATGTCGGTTGGCTGAATACATATTATGTATACGATGACTTAAATAACCTGCGTTATGTTTTTCAGCCTAAAGCAGTCGATCTTATGCTTGCTGCAGGTGCCTGGAGTCCTTCAAGTATTCCTAATCTTACTAATGAACTATGTTTTCGGTATGAGTATGACTCTAGAAGTCGGATGATAGTTAAACAAGTTCCAGGTGTGGGTGATGTTTACATGATTTATGATGCTAGAGACAGGGTTGTTATGTCTCAGGACGCTAATCTTGCGATTATTGGCAAATGGCAAGTAAATATATTTGACTCGCAAAACAGACATATTGCAACTGGATTATTAACTGATGCAAACAGTCGGTCCTTCCATCAAAATCTTGCTTATTATAGTATTTCTTACCCTTCAACAGCGGTTAATTTTGAATTACTTCTTCAAAACTTTTACGATGACTATGGCTGGGCTGCGGGTCAAGGATTATTAAGTAGTCTAAATAATATTTATACAAGTAATAATACTTATTTTAATACTAACTATAATAGTTTTCCAATATATGCCCAACCAATAAATCAATTTTTGATAACTAGAGGAATGTTAACTGGAATTTCAAAAAAAATAATAGGATCAGGTAACCAATTTCTTCCCTCAGTTTTCTTTTATGATGACAGGGGAAGAATTGTTGAAACGCAAGATGTTAATCAGACTTCCGCTAAGGATACAATAATAAATCAATATGATTTTTCGGGTAAACTTATTAGAAATCTAGTGCGACATCAAAACGGGAAAAGCCCTATTCAATTTCATTCGGTCTTAACTAAAAGAAATTATGATGGAATGGGGAGACTGATGACTTTATATAAAAATATTGATAATGCTGCTGTCGACCAGTTAATCAATACAAATACTTATAATGAACTGGGACAGGTAGTGAACAAACAACTAGGTAACAACCTGGATAACCTATCTTATGCCTTTAATATCAGGGGATGGCTGACGACTATCAACAAACAATTTCTGGTGGGTACGTCCGGAAATTATTTTGGGATGGAACTGGGATACGACAAAATCGTCTCGGTGGCCTCCACTTCCTACCTTGTCGCTCAATATAATGGCAATATAACCGGAACGGTCTGGAAAACGGCCGGTGATGGAGTGGGAAGAAAGTATGATTTCGTGTATGATAATGTTAACCGATTGACGGGTGCCGATTTTAACCAAAACAGCGGATCTGCATTTGATAAAACGGCCGGAATAGATTTTAGCGTTAGCGGGTTACAATATGATGGTAATGGAAATATTCTTTCCATGAAACAAAGAGGGTTTAAAGTTGGAGGGTCTGCGACGATTGATTCATTGTCCTACATATATCAATTGAATTCCAATAAACTTAGTATCGTAAATGATGGAGTTAATGATGCAACTTCAAAACTCGGAGATTTTCACTTTGCCGGTACGAAACAGCCAACCGACTACAATTATGACGTCAATGGTAATTTGACTTTAGATAATAATAAGGCAATCAGCTCCATTGCTTATAATTTTCTAAACCTTCCCCAGGCAATTACGATCACATCAAAAGGAACGATTACCTATACTTACGATGCCTCCGGAACCAAGCTTTACAAAACGACCGTGGACAATACGATTTCACCATCAAAAACCACGACCACAACCTATATTGGCGGATTTGTTTATCAGGCGACTTCTCCGTCTAC
This sequence comes from Chitinophagaceae bacterium, assembly GCA_036002905.1. Classification (GTDB taxonomy): domain Bacteria; phylum Bacteroidota; class Bacteroidia; order Chitinophagales; family Chitinophagaceae; genus VBAU01. Next base: position 7,951 of record DASYSW010000537.1, on the reverse strand, counting down.
GGGCGGACCGGTAGCGGCCGACACTCTGCAATTTATCGCGCATGAGGAAGGAAGGGCCCGATGGGCGTTTCACAAGACAGTACAGACAGGAACAGTATGGTACGGATTTGAATATGATTTTTTTGAAAAAGATCATCTTGGGAATACGCGTGTAGTACTTACACAACAAAAAGATACGGCACTATATCTGGCCAGCGGTGAATCTGCTTATAGGACAACTGAAAATCAACTTTTCACGAACCTAACAACTACTGCTGTTGCACGCACTAGCGCTCCTAATTATCCCAATGACCTAACCATAACTAATCCGAATGATACAGTCTTTAAAGTGAGTGGGGATGTCGGAAGTCATAAAACAGGTCCATCCCTGCTTTTGAAAGTCATGAGTGGGGATAAGATTGATTTATCCGTACAATATTTTTACAACACAGGTGTGAATTCGACTCAAAATAGTAGTGTGACCGATGTATTAGCTTCTCTGGCTTCGGGAATCGTAAATATAGCTTCCGGAGGAAAGGGCTCGATGACGGATCTGAACAATACCTCGGGCAGTCCTTTATATAATGCTCTAAACAATTTCATGAGCAATGATCCCAATCCCACTGGCAAACCCAAAGCATATTTGAACTGGATTCTTTTGGATGAGCAGCTAAAATACGTTAGTAGTTTTCCGCAGAGTGGCGCATTAGCTGCATCTACATCTGGGGTTTTGACTACACTTGCTAATACAGGAATACCGATAACTAAAAGTGGATATTTGTATATTTGGGTAAGCAACGAAACGGTTGGTTGGAACGTGTTCTTTGACAATCTAAAGGTGGCTCATTATGCAGGGCCATTATTGGAAGAAACTCATTATTATCCATTCGGGCTCACTATGGCAGGAATTTCTTCGAAAGCTCTGAAAACTAAATACGCACAAAATAATTTTAAATACGGTAACAAAGAGTTGCAAAATTTGGAATTTTCCGATGGTACAGGTTTAGAAAATTATGATTTTGATACAAGAAATTATGACCCTCAAATTGGTAGATGGAATCAGATAGATCCTTTAAGTGAAGCTTCTAGAATGTGGGCGCCGTATAACTATACATATGACAATCCGCTTAGATATATAGATCCTGATGGAATGTTGTCGTACGATTGGAAAAAGAAAGGTTATGTGGATGACAATGGAAAAGATGTTAAATTAGATGATGCTCTTAATCAGCTAAGTAGCATGGGCGATAAAATTTATGAAGTTACACCACATGAAGAGAGTGAAAATGAAAATGACAATCAAGGTCCCGCTTCCGGACAGCCAATTAGTTTTTTGTCATTATGGAATAATTATCCTTCTGAACATATTAAACACACCGATAACAAAACAAAAAAAGAATTATATGAAAATCAATGTGCTATATTACTAGGAGAGGCGCTTCTCGCGAGTGGAATTAAATTAAAAGGATATTCTGGTTCCACGTGTAGAGACTGTTCCAAAAATGAGCAACATCCATTAAGTGCTGAACAGTTAGCAAACTGGCTACAACATGCTCATATTAAAGGATTAACAAAAGGTAAAGAGCTAACGGGAGCTAATTACTATGAATATGTCAAAGGTAAGACAGGGATAATTTATTTTCAAGATTATTGGCCAAGACCTGGCGAAAGCAGAGATAAAGGGCCACGTACGGGTGATCATATCGATCTCTGGAACGAAAATAAATTGGCTAGTTTAGGACTTACATTGACATTCTTGAGAAGAAATATTCCTGGTTTATTTGAACATTTCTTTGACACTTCAGACTATTCAAGATCCGTAAAAGTTATATTTTGGGAAATAAAAAAATAATTAGAAGCTTACAAGTTTTTTTTACTAGTATAGTAATTTCTGCGATAATTTTTAGCCTTTTGTCAGTTACTAGAATAACAATAGGAATTGTTAAACGATTAATGGTAATTACAGGCTATGATTTTTATCAAGGAGAAACTAGATTTCTATATGAAATAAAATTTATAATTGGTATATTTCTACTCATTTTCCTGATTGTTTTATTTCTTTCAAACCGTTATTTATTTCAACAATCAAAAAATAAAAATCTATAATTAATTTTATTTTTTTGTCAAACTATGATGGTAATTATTACCATGGAACATGGAGCTATGATTCAAAAAAGAAGTTAATAATAATTACCAGAGACAAAGTCCATCATAGTATTATCATTTCTCTTCGGGAAGATGAATTTATAATGCTTTTTGCCTCTAAAAATTATACTTCCGAAAACGCACAGACGTTAAAACTTGTCTTTATTCCAATAGATATGTGAAATGAAAAAGGGGAGTAAGACGGTGGTAATACCCATTTGCGCAGAAAAAAAGTGTACGAGTTTAGTGATAGGTGCCTTCTAAGGGTCAACAGGGTCTAACTGCATTCTGTTAGCTGTTTGCGGAATCCGTTTGTTCTTTGGAGATTTTCCGCCTTTGCTCCAGCAGCCATTCAAAATCGGCTTTTAATTGAACCGTGAGGCGGGGATCATATCCGGGTTTGCCGGCCAGGGAGAGCTGGCGCTGATAAGAAGCTTCAATAGCCTGCAGGCGTTCATCCGTCAGGTTCGGGTCAGGAGTAGACATGTCCGCAATATGCAGAAATTCCGGGGACCGGCGGGAAAAAGTTATATACAGTTATTTTCTGATTCCACAAGGGTGTTTTCCCCCTTTTCCGGTAAAATGCCGGGGGTAATTTCAACGAAATCATTTTTATGTCTGTATATTATCCGTTATCCGCTATGGCCTGCTCTGCCAACCGTTTTTGCTGGCGGCTGATCTATTCCCCGGAACAGCATATTCAGTTTGTTCTTGAACACAAAGACTGGGCCGTATTGTTTTACACTTTTTTTCTCGACTAAGGGTTTAATTTCTATATTGTATGACCGATACGGTAACTATGTTTGTTCGATATTTCCTTTTCCTGATCTGGTTTCTCAATGGGTTTTATTGCAAGTTGCTCAACCTCGTTCCCCGGCATGAATTAATCGTGGCGAGAATTCTGGGGACTGAGCATGCCAGTTTGTTTACCCGATTAATCGGCCTCGCAGAAATCGGGATGGCGGTCTGGGTAGTCAGTACATACAGGTCCCGCCTGTGTGCCATCGTGCAGGTGGGCGTTATTTTGGTGATGAACATTATCGAATTGATTAAAGCCCGGGATTTACTGTTGTTCGGAGCCGGGAATATCTTCCTCGCGACCGGGCTGATCGGACTCATTCTCTGGACCGAATACATCAGCCGGACAAAACTTGCCGATGGGTAACCTGAAAAACCATCCCTTCGCGGTAGAAGCTTTTTTTGAAAGCTCCCTGGTCCTGACGTTTGCCGTTCCAAAAGAAAAGATCCGGCACCTGATTCCGGAATGCCTGACCCTGGACACCTTTAACGATCAGTGGGCCTTTATCGCGGTGGCCATGGTAGATACCAAAAATTTACGTCCCAAAGGCTTTCCGCTCTTTTTCGGTAATGATTTTTTCCTGGCGGGGTTCCGGATCTTCGTTCGGTACACGAGTGCAGCCGGCAGACATTTGCGGGGATTATATATTCTGCGTTCCGAAACCGATAAAAAACGAATGAATTTTCTGGGCAATCTGTTTACCCGGTATCAGTATACGCTGACGGACATTAAAATCACAAAGACACCTGAAAACATACTCGTTCATTCTGTTCAATCCGGAATGGACATTGAAATACAAAAAAGTGAAAACCCGGATCTTCCGTTGCATTCTCCTTTTACCAGCTGGAAGGAAGCCCGCCGTTTTGCAGGGCCCCTGCCGTTCACGTTTACCTATCATCCAGGCAGGAGAGAGGTACTCATCGTCGAAGGCGTGCGGGAACACTGGGAACCCAAACCGGTCCGGGTGATCAGCCAAAAGATTAAATATATCGAAGGGCTCCCGATCGAAGGAACCAGACTGGCCAGTGCCTTTCTGGTGGAAAAAATACCGTACTATTGGAAAAAAGGGAGAACCGAAATATGGAAACCGTGAAACGCCGGTCCTTTCAGGGAGTTTTCAATATTATCCGGTTCAACCGGCACTATTATTTGCTGATGGGGCTGATTCTCGTGGGCATGTACTATTTTATGAACCATTCTCCCGCGGGTTTTCACCGGATTTGGAAATTCATTATGCTGCTCGGACTGGGTACGGTGATCCTTTCCCTGGTCGTATCTTATTTTATTTATGACTATTCTTCCTTTTACAGCCTGGACTGGACGAAGGTACTCCAGATTCAACCCGGGATGCGGATCGCCAATATCCACGCGGGTTTCGACGAGACTTCTGAAATCATGGTATCTAAATTCCCGGGCACAGCGTTTTTTGTCTATGATTTCTATGATCCGGAGAAACATACTGAACTATCCATCAAACGCGCCCGTCAGGCCTATCCGCCTTTTCCCGGAACCGTGCGGATACAGACGACTGACCAGGTCCTGCCGGAAAAAAATCTGGATTATATCTTTTTGATTTTCGCCGCCCACGAGATCCGGGATGCGTCCGAACGCAGGGCGTTTTTCAGAACCCTGCGTGGCGGCCTGAATAAGGATGGCCGGATCCTCGTGGTGGAGCATACCCGGGACATCATAAATTTTCTGGCTTTTTCTATTGGCTTCCTGCATTTCTTTTCTTTTCATTCCTGGCTCCGGGTTTTTACAAATGCTTCCCTGCGGCTGGAATCGAAGAAGAAAATAAATCCCTTTGTCACCCTGTATATTTTAACCCCGTCCTGAACCATGGAAATCCACCTGAAAATCATTGGTGTCTTACTCATCCTTCTTTCCGCAATCCATCTGTTCTTCCCCGGGTATTTTAACTGGAAGGAAGAACTGAAGCCGCTGAGCCTGATCAACCGGCAGATGATGCAGATCCATGCATTTTTTATTGCACTGGTTGTCTTTGGGATCGGTGTACTCTGCCTGTTTTTCTCACGTGACCTGGTGCATTCCCGATTTGGAAAAAATATCTGTCTCGGCCTGGCCATCTTCTGGGTCATCCGGCTCTTTTTCCAGCTCTTTATTTACTCGCCAAAACTCTGGCGGGGTAAACGGAAAGAAACCATCATTCATATTTTTTTCACCTGCCTCTGGACTTATTTGTCCATGGTGTTCTTTTTCATATTTTGGATCATTATTGGATAAAACGCAACTAAATCAAATCCTCAGATAACAAAGCGGTCAAGATGTCAAAGGGCCTTAAAAAAACAATTACATTGGCTATCATTTAAATAAACCGAATGCCAACTCCAAACTATCGACATCTTTTCATACAAATAATTCTTTCAGCTTCAATCATCAGTTTAGCCGGGTGCAATTCGAACACTGTAGATCGTCAAACAGATTCCGTTCTCAAATTGGCCATTCATTACCTGAACACGAATAAACCAGACAGTTTTTATCAGTTAACTGATCAAAAATTTCAAAAACAGGTGCCACCCAATATGTGGGCAGGCATTTATAAACAAAAGTTATCCACTGCATTGCCGCTTACTGACTTAACATTTATTACCAGGAATGATTCTGTTAGCCAGTACAGGGTAGATGGGAAAATACCTCTCAACTGTTATATTGGACTGGATAAGCAGGGTAAGATCGATAATTTTAATTTTACGCTATACGAAGATGGGGCCAGGCCCACGGTGAAAGCGAAAAAAGCCTTAACAGATAATCGACTGATCACAAAACTCGACAGCACTGTTGATCAGGCGATTTCCCCTTACATGCAAACGTACGGCCATGCCGGGGCGAGTGTCAGTATTTTTTATAAAGGGGAAAGCTACTATTATAATTACGGCGAGCGTAAAAAGGGCAGTGAAATAATGCCCGATCAACATACTATATACGATATTGGGTCTGTTACAAAGACATTTACAGCAACATTGCTGGCCATAGCCGTGGGCCAGGGAAAACTGACACTTGAAACACCGATCATTAAATTTCTGCCGGATTCTGTTGCTGAAAACCCGTATCTCAAAGCGATAACCTGTAAAGATCTCGCAAATCATACCTCCGGCCTTCCCATGGAACCCGCAAATCTGCAGAGTACCATAAGGGATGTTGACCAGCCTTTTGGCAATTACCAGATAAAAGATATGTTTTCATATCTGAAGCATTTCAAACAAATAATACAACCAGGCGTAAAATTTGGCTACAGCAATTTAGGCAGCGGACTACTTGGTATATTGCTCGAAAGAATTTATCAGCAGCCGTACGCAGACCTTGTTCAACAATACATTACTGCGCCATTGCAAATGAACGAAACGGTATGTACTATTGATACTTCGAAATTCAAAAACCTGGCGCAGGGTTACGGCAAAGGATCAGAGCCCTTGCCTTTCTTCCAATTAAACGCAATGAGCGCAGCGGGTGTTATTAAAAGTTCGACTTTTGATCTGTTAACGTACGCAAAAGCACAGCTGTTCACCGCAGATTCAACTTTGGGGAAAGCAGTAGCATTAACGCATCGCATCACATTCGACGACGGATCTAATATGATAGGTTTAAGTTGGCTCCATTTATCGGAAAATCAAAATTTGCTGCAGCATTCCGGAGAAACCTTTGGCTACCGCAGCTTTATTTGCGTAGACCTGAATAAACAAATAGCGCTGGTCATTTTAACCAATAATAATACACCGACGAGCGTCGCTATAATGGGTGAAAATTTACTCAGCGCCATACATGACATAAAAAATTAATAAAACCTTAATTTTAGTCACCATTTAATCTGACTGTCAAAGAATTTTTCTGGAATCAATCATTCCCTCTGTTGCGAAAAACATAATCAGTGGGTATTATAATTTGACTACCGACAATCAGAATGGTAAAGAAAATATTGGATTCAATTTTACTTGAATTAATACTTGCTGTTTCCCACTGCGTCATTTTAGAAAGCAAACCGTAAATATAGCTTTCGATGCTCCTGTCATTTATGGATGACGCAATATTGATCTCCTCTAATTCATTTTTCTTACTTACTTTAATGCCGACAACCAGCCACTGGTTTTGAATCGGTTTACCATACTTTGACAGTTCATCCTGCAACTCCGGATAAAAAGGTGCATTGACGTCCTGATTGTTATAGCGCCAGGACAGAATACTATTACCGGGACACCCAAGCAAATTATCGAATAAAACAAGATTTTCACTGGCATAAAAATTAGTCAGACCAATCCTTGGCTTATCGGTATATATATCATTTTTTTGGACACCTTTTATGAAATTACCTTCTGAATAGGTTTCATATGATATGGGTATCGGTGCATTTGGACTGGCGAAAAATTTCCATTCACCGTCTTTCTTTCCATTTTTGATTTGCCCCGATGCCATATACTTATCGCATTGTTTGTCAACACTGAATTCAGTGTTAAAGTTCCCGCTTTTATTCAGTACGGTCGCTTTTCCGTTATATTTATAGGCTTCCAGTACCAAAGGTTCACTGTCTGAATATTCGTAAATCTTTTGGACATTTCCGTCGGGATAATAAAAAGTCCATTTGCCCTGCCGGGTATTGTTTTGATAGTTTCCTTCTTCTTTAATCCCTCCGTTCTCGTAATAATAACGGGCTGGTCCTTCTAAACTATTATTGAGCATAGCCGCTTTTAAAAATACCTTCCCGTTCACATAGTAATCCGTAAAGTCACCGGTAACATTTATTTTGGCTGGATCCATTTTTCCAACCCGGTAGTAAGAAGCACATTTTTTATCAGCAACCGCTCCTGTACAGTTGAAATAAATCTTTATACTGTCCGTATGAAATACCTCAACATAATTACCAATCTGAAAATTGTCCGGAAGTGTTGTTTGTGAAATGGCTAAAAAATGAGTCACAAGAAGTGAAATCGTTAAAATAATTTTCATAAAGTAATTAATGTCACTGTGAAACCTTCTCGATTTTAGGACAAGGCAATTTCAATTTCGAAAAAACAG
>DASYSW010000536.1:0-13969 GCA_036002905.1 Chitinophagaceae bacterium | reverse complement strand
AAGCTTGCAGAGCAAAATTACAATGGCACAAGATTGTATGTCGGGATCGCCAATACAATGCCTGATGGGATGTCATTGGAGAAAATGAAGAAAGACACCAGCTCCGACACACGGCATATCCGCTCCATTTTTGAGATGGATAAATTTATCAAATCACATTCTCGAAACGGCTTGAAGTATTCAAGTAAGTACTATAGCGATGATAACCACGGCTCTGTTCCGTTTGCGAGTGAGTACGATGGGTTAAGATTTATATTTGATTACTACCGGTTGAATATAACAAGTAAGGATTTTACTGACACTTCCGCCGCATTAGCGATGAAACTAAAGGAGCATTACGAAATGGTCTCAAAAGAAATGGGCTACAAAATTTCTCCCCCGGAATCAAACATAAACTACCTGGGGTATGCAGCCATGAATAACAAAAATTTCAGCAAAGCGGCCGCCCTTTTCAAAATGAACATTGACAATTATCCCAACAGTGACAATGTATATGATTCTTACGCTGACCTGCTGGTGGCGAAAAAAGATACAGCCAATGCCATTGTCAATTATAAAAAAGCACTCGCTATAAAAGAGAATGCATATACCAAACAGAAATTAAGTGCGCTTGAAGGAAAAGAATCGTTTAAGCTTACGATACAGGAGTTGCAAAAGTATGCCGGGGTGTTTGACCTCGACAGCATCACCCTTGCGATCACGATGCTGGTAAAGGACAATGAACTTTGGGCAGAAGTTCCCGGCCAGGGAGATTTTCAATTGGTGCCTGTTTCCCCGGATACGTTTGGTGTAAAAAACATGAGTGGTTATGAGGTGCATTTCCAAATGGATGGAGACAAGGCTATTGGATTTACATCCACTCAACCTAATGGAACTTTTAAAGCGAAAGTGAGAAAGTAACATCGTTTGATCTAGACCGTATGGGTCAGACCTCGGCTCTTTTCCAGGTAACAGAAAGCGGCTGAACTTTCAGCCCCGTCCCCCTTTAAGGTAAATTAAACTTGCATCCGGTTATAACAATACAATTTTTATGCAGGGCGATGGTTAAAGACAAAAGCCAAACTGAACAATCTCTGGCGTCGGGAATCATTTCCACAACTTATTGCATTGAAAAAAATTTTAGAAGGGTCCGCTAATCGAAACAATGGAAATAATATTTGTTGACCTGTTGCTACAAAAACGAACTTGATCGATTGTTACGAGGCAGGCTGAAACAATTCTATAAAATTTCCCGAAGGATCTTCAAGCAGGACTTGTTTGCCTCCAACTCCTGTGACGATTTCGTTCCTGAATTTTGCACCGCTTTTTTTAAGATCTCCAACAATAGATTCGATATTTTTTACTTGTAATTGAAAGCGGTTCCAGCCTCCCGGAGCAGGAATGGTTCCGTCAGGCATCGCCTGGCCGGCTCCCCCGGCGCTCGGACTGTTAATATACAGCTGTAGATTTCCCAGCGATAGAGAGGCGAATTTTGATTTTACATGCATGTCAACCTGGAAACCAAGCTTGTCTGTATAAAAACTTACTGCGGAGTCAACATCACTAACAATATAACGTACTGCGGCGACCTGGGTTTCAGCCAAATTTTTATTCATTGTGTTAATTTTCGAAGTCTTTTAGTTAACCCGCAAATATGATACTACAAATTCACGACTAACGCCTGTGCTTCGGGAGCTTTTTCTTGTATTTTCCAAAATCGGAGTAAGCTTTAGTGATCATTTCAGAAAAGGTTTTTCCATTAAACTGTTTGCGTTCCCGTGTTTGTAAATGAATTGTCGTCATTTCCCATGCATCGCTATAGGAAAGCCCAACGGTGTGTTCTTCCAATATCTTTTTCAGTTTAGTATTGGTCCTCATTCAGATAAAATTTAGAGTACATATCTCCAGGCTTCTTTCTCATCAGACTAACTTCTACCTCGCGTGATTAATTTTTCAACCGGGCTTCTTCGAGATCAAGTTCCCATTCTCTTTCACGGATCAGTTCTTCGCTGAATTCACCCTTGTATCGCATGTACATCAGTTCACGCCTGCGTATATGAACCAACTCGATCAGCATCTCCCGGTACTGGGGTAAAAATGAAACGTCTTCGTCTTTTTGCTCATCACTCTCTAATTTTCTCTTGCTGATCTCGATCATACGTTCATAGCGATCCCTGACTCTTTTGTACGTTTCATGTTTTTGGATTTCTTCCAAATAGTTTATGTCTAAATAAGTCAATACTGATTCGGCAAGCCGGATCCGAAGGTCCATCGCTTCTATTCTTTGCGACTCTTTTTCGCCGTCACTAATTTTTAAATATTTTATAAGACCTGTTATACTTAGTCCCTGCAGTACAAGCGTAGTCAATATGACAATGAAAGTGATAAACAGGATCAGGTTTCGATGCGGGAAGGCTTGTCCATTGGCAAGAGTGAGAGGTATAGCAAGAGCCGAGGCTAGAGAAACAACACCCCGCATACCGCTCCATGCAACCAGAAGAACGGATCTCCAATTAGGATAGGGTTCCGTTCGGCGAATACGTTTGAATAACATTCTCGGCAGGTACGCTCCCGGGAAAACCCAAATGATTCGAATAACGATCGTCAGCATGCTTATTACTATAGCATAAAAGATGGCTTCACCAATGGAATAATTTCCAAGTCCATTGATTATAGTTGGCAATTGCAAACCGATAAGAATAAATACAAGGCCATTTAATAAAAAGACAAGTGTTTCCCAGATCCCAACAGCATACAAACGTGATTCGTAACTAAGGATCTCCTGGGAATAATAAGAAAGGAATAAACCCCCGCTTACTACGGCCAGTATACCTGAAAAATGGAAATGTTCCGCACAGATGTACATTATATATGGAGTGATCAGTGTAATGGCTGCGTCGATGCTTGGAGTTGTTGGTAAGAACTTGTGGATGAGATAAACAAACCCCGCAATAGCCACGCCGATCAATACGCCTATCAAAACGATAAGGACAAAAGTTTTAGTCGCGGACCAAAGACTGAATTGCCCCATCAGTATCGCCATCAGCGAAAAGCGAAAAATGATCAGGCTTGATGCATCATTGACAAGGCTTTCGCCCTCGAGTATTGTAACAACCCGTTTGGGAACTTTTAGTCCTTGTAAAACTGATGTAGCTGCAACGGCATCGGGTGGTGATATTATTCCTCCGAGTAAAAATCCAAAGGCAAGTGAAAAATCAGGGATGATCAAATTCGATACAAAAGCAACAGCAATAGAAGTAATAAAAACTAACCCGAACGCAAGTAAGCCGATATTTCGTCTCATTTTCCAGAAATCATACCATGACGTATTCCATGCGGCGGCGTATAACAAGGGTGGGAGAAAGATCAGGAACACAAGATCGGGTTCAAGACTGATAGAGGGAATACCAGGAACTAAACTGATGAGCAGGCCCGCGATGACTAGCATGATAGGATAAGAGACTTTGAGCTTATTACTAAGCATCGTAAGCACAGCTATCCCAAGCAAGAGACTTATAACAAGTAAGATTTTTTCCTGCAACATAAGTCCCTAAATATACTTTTCTTATGAATAGATGCATGAGTGAATAAACCTGCATATATCACTCTAATAAAAAATTATTTATTTACTAAAATTTTTAGTAAAATTGCTAATTATTTGGGTATGGATTTTGGGTTAGTTATATGCTTGCACAAAAAGCAGATATCATTTTTCAATTGCAGAAAGAGATCCTTCGATTGCAGGGATTCAGATACAAAGCATCCGATGATCTTATCCGGCCTGTATTAGGCCCAATAGATTCCTCTTTTCCCAATGAAGTTTTTCCTATGGCATCTATACATGAATTCTTAACTCAATCTGCCGAAGATGTTGCAGCGACCTCCGGATTTATTTCATGTTTACTTTCATCGCTAATGAACAAAGGAGGAGCATCGGTCTGGATCGGTCCTTCCCAGGAAATATTTCCGGCTGCTTTAAAAATTTTTAATGTCGAACCCGATAAGATCATTTTTATAAATTCAAAAAAACCAAAAGAACTCTTGTGGCTTGTTGAGGAAGCCCTGAAGTGCGAAGGACTGGCTGCAGTTGTTGGAGAAGTTGCTGAATTAACTTTCACTGCGTCCAGGAGATTGCAGTTAGCGGTGGAACAAAGCAGGGTCACTGGATTTCTCATAAGAAATAATTTACGAAATATAAATGTGAATGCATGCACAGCCCGCTGGAAAATTTCATCCAATCCATCGATAATAAAAGGTGATATTCCAGGCATTGGTTTTCCGGTATGGAATGTTGAGTTATTAAAAATTCGCAATGGCAAGCCAGGCTCATGGCAAATGCAGTGGGCATATGATAAACTGCATTCTGTAACTGATCCCATTGTACTTTCTTCAACGGAACAAAGAAAAACAGGTTGATATGCAGAAATGCTTTGTCACGATCTGGTTCCGTTATCTGAAAACGGATTGGCTCTGTCGCCGCCATCCCGAACTTCTGCATTTGCCCTTTGTTTTAACGGCACAGGATCATGGACGAATGATCATTACTGCCGTGAACTCGCATGCACATCAACAGGGTATAGTTGTGGGGATGGTGCTTGCTGATGCCCGGGTAATTGTTCCTTCTTTAAAATATTTTGATGATATACCAGGTCTTCCGGAGAAATTATTAAAATCAATTGCAGAATGGTGTATACGTTTTTCTCCAATAGCAGCGATTGACCAACCTGATGGAATTATTATAGATGCAACCGGGTGTATTCATCTTTGGAATGGGGGAAAATCTTATCTCGATTCAATTGTAAAGCGGTTAAGAAAGATCGGTTACAATGTAAATGCAGCAATGGCTGATACACCGGGCAAAGCGTGGGCCATTGCACATTTTAGCAATCGTGAATCAATCATTAATAGTGACCAAGAATTTAATGCTTTTCTCATTTTACCAGTGGCTGCACTGAGATTAGAGGTTGAAACAATTTCACGATTAAACAAACTTGGACTTCGGCAAATACGGGATATTCTTTCAATGCCTCGTTCAGTTTTACGTCGTCGCTTCGGAAATCATTTGCTAATGAGACTGGACCAGGCATTGGGTCGCCAGGAAGAAATTATCCAACCGGTTCAACCAATCGAACCATACAGCGAACGATTACCATGCCTGGAACCGATCATCACAGCTACCGGGATTGAGATTGCATTAAAAAAATTACTTGAAGTTTTATGTGAACGGCTGCAGCATGAGGGGAAAGGGATTCGGAAACTTATTTTTCAGGGGTTTCGTATGGACGGTAATATCCAGGCGATTGATATTGAAACAAACAGTGCATCATCGAATGCCCATCACCTTTTTAAATTGTTTGAAATAAAAATATCATCCATTGAACCGGCACTTGGAATTGAGTTATTTACACTGGAGGCTTCCAAAGTTGAAGATATATTTTCCACACAGGAAAAATTTTGGGACAAAGCTTGTGGATTGGAAAATCCTGAATTGATTAAACTGTTAGATCGTGTGACGAATAAAATTGGTGGTGAGAGTATTCATCGCTTTTTACCCGCAGAGCATCACTGGCCTGAGCGTTCCGTTAAAATCGCCGCTTCACTAAACGAAAAGATGACTACACGGTGGAGAACAGACTGGCAACGACCAATACATCTTTTGCAAAAACCTGAACCAATATGGGCAACCGCACTCATTCCAGATTATCCTCCCATGTTATTTCGTTACAAGAACAAAGTGCACAAGGTGAAAAAGGCGGATGGTCCTGAACGTATCGAAAGGGAATGGTGGATCGGGGAAGGGCAGCACAGGGATTATTATGTTGTGGAAGATGAAGATGGAAATCGTTACTGGTTGTTCCGGTCGGGACATTATTCAGATGAAAATTATCAATGGTTCATTCATGGATTTTTTGCTTAAAACGAAATGTGAAGTATGGGCTACGCAGAATTGCAGGTAACATCGAATTTCAGCTTTTTAAGGGGAGCTTCACATCCTGAAGAATTAGTAAAGCAGGCAGCTGCTTACAATTATTCTGCAATAGCAATTACTGACCGGAACACTCTTGCTGGTGTAGTTCGTGCACATGTTGAGGCGAAAGCAAGGGAAATAAAATTTATTACAGCTTGTCGTTTAGATCTATTGGACGGTGCAAGCTTATTGGCATATCCTACTGATAAGGCAGCATATGGACGGCTTTGTTCTTTATTAACAAAAGGAAACTTTCGGACGGAAAAGGGTAAATGTGATCTGTACAAAGCGGATGTGTATGAAGCAAGGAAAGGGATAAAATTTATCGTTATTCCTCCGTCTTCAATTAACAAGGATCATGATTTTGATCCGGCTTTTAAAAAAGATCTTGGAGAATACAGGGAAGTTTTTGGTAAAGATCTTTATATGGCTGCTACGCAGTCTTACCAGGGTGATGATCACAAAAAGCTTTTTCGTCTCTCTCAGCTTGGGAGCGATTTCGATATCCTATTAATTGCCACGAATGATGTTCACTACCATTATCCCGCAAGACGTCAATTGCAGGACGTGTTGACATGTATCCGTGAAAAATGTACAATACAAAACGCAGGTTTTCTTCTTCATAAAAATTCAGAAAGGTATCTGAAGCCAATTGATGAAATGCTTCGGTTGTTTAATCACTATCCCGACGCCATTAAACGAACACAGGAGTTTTCGGAGGCATGTCAATTTACCCTTGATAGTTTGAATTATACTACACCTGATGAACTGGCGGATGACGGGAGGACATTGCAGGACAAATTAACGGCGATAACATGGCAATGTGCAAAGGAGAAGTATGCGGGCAATATTCCCGAAAAGATAATTTCAAACATCAATCATGAGCTTAGGTTCATTGAACAGATGAACTATGCTTACTTCTTCTTACAGGTATATGATTTTGTATGCTTCGCTAAACAACAGAATATTCTTTTCCAGGGTCGCGGGTCAGCTGCTAATTCCAGTGTTTGCTATTGTCTTGGAATTACTTCTGTAAATCCTGAAAAGTTTGAATTATTGTTTGAACGTTTTATTTCGGCAGAGCGGCATGAACCACCGGACATCGATGTTGATTTTGAGCATGAGCGACGTGAAGAGGTGATGCAGTACATATTTAATAAATACGGTCGTCTCCGGGCGGCCATTGTGGCAACCGTTACTCAGCAACATCAAAAAGGATCGGTAAGAGACGTTGCAAAGGCAATGGGGTTCTCGCTTGATGCTGTAAATCGCTTGTCTGCATCGATCTCCGGGTTTGGTGATGAATGGTTTGATAAGCAGAAATTAACTGAAAATGGATTTAATGCAAACGATAAACTGTTGAGAAAAGTTTTGGAGCTTACGGCTCAATACATAGGTTTTCCACGACAACTCGGACAACATACAGGTGGCTTTGTCATTACCCAGGAGGACCTTTCTGGTATATGTCCAATAATTAATGCAAGAATGGAGAACCGAACAAACATTGAATGGAATAAGGATGATATCGATGCTCTTGGTTTCCCTAAAGTGGATGTGCTTGCATTAGGTATGCTAACCTGCATCCGTAAAGCATTTGAATTAGCAAAGAAGCATTACGATCTGAGTTTAACATTAGCCAATGTCCCCAATGATGACCCGGCAGTTTACGAAATGATCTGTCATGCTGATACGATCGGTGTGTTTCAGATTGAAAGTCGTGCCCAGCAAGCAATGTTGCCAAGATTGAAACCAAAAAGTTTTTATGACCTGGTGATTGAGGTTGCTATTGTTCGGCCCGGTCCTATACAGGGTGACATGGTTCATCCTTATTTAAAACGTCGTAATGGTGAAGTACCGGTCGAATATCCTTCGAAGGAATTAGAAGCGATATTAGGACGTACATTAGGTGTTCCGTTGTTCCAGGAGCAAGCGATGAAAATTGCAATTGTTGCCGCAGGGTTTACACCCACCGAAGCAGATGCATTGCGCAAGAGTATGGCGACGTTCAAAGCACAAGGTCTCATAAGTAAGTTTGAACAGAAACTCATTGCAGGCATGATAAAAAACGGGTATACTGAAGAATATGCTCATCGTGTATTTCGGCAATTGGAAGGTTTTGGGAGTTATGGTTTTCCGGAAAGTCATGCCGCGAGTTTTGCGCACCTGGTATATATATCGTCATGGATCAAATGTCATTACCCGGATATTTTTGCTTGCGCTTTGTTGAACAGCCAGCCTATGGGTTTTTATCAGCCCGCACAAATCGTTGCCGATGCCAGGAATCACAATGTTGAGATGAGGGAGATTGACATTAATTATTCTGCCTGGGATAATTTGCTCGAAGAGAAAGTAAATAAATACCACGCACTCCGGCTTGGCTTTCGCCAGGTAAAAGGAATTAATAAAGAAGAAATAGAGTTCCTGCTATCACATCGAAAAGAATTTTTTACAAGTATCCAGCAATTGCGTGACATTGGATTATCATCCTCTACTCTTGAAACACTTGCTGATGCAGATGCATTCAGATCTATTGGTCTTGATCGGCGACAGGCTCTGTGGCAAGTTTCTGCCAGTCATGATCAACCAACCGGAATTTTCAGAGGCCAGCAATTCAATATTGAAGATGAAAAAAAAGTTCTCCTTCCGGAGATGATGCTTTCTGAGCATGTCGTTCACGATTATGCATCCACTTCGCTTTCATTAAAAGCCCATCCTGTAAGTTTTATAAGAGAGAAATTGCATTTGTTGCATATAAAATCAACATTAGAGCTTAGTCAGTTGCGAGATGGTGATACAGTAAAAGTTTCAGGCCTTGTTCTTGTGCGTCAAAGACCCGGGACAGCAAAAGGGATTTGTTTTATCACCATTGAGGATGAAACGGGTACCGCGAACCTTGTGGTGTTCCCCAATATCTTTCAGGACTTTCGAAAGGAAGTGCTGCAATCACGGTTGTTGATGGTAGAAGGAAAGCTGCAAATTGAAGGGGAAGTGATCCATGTAATTGTCAATGCTTGTTATGATCTGTCAAAACTTTTACAGCACCTTACCATTTCAAAAAATGAGGATATCCCGGTGCTTACATTATCCCGTGCCGATCAAACGCCTCCCACAAGTTATCCCAATCAAAAAAGATCACAGCAGAAAATTATTCAGAAAGAGATTTTTTCTAAAGGCCGGAACTTTAAATGAACAATTAAAATTAGTCTCTGTATAAATTATCTCTGTGCATCTCCGTGTACTCCGTTTCTCCGTGGTTGTCATCCTGAGCTTGTCGAAGGATTACCACGGAGAAATGGAGAAAAATACAGAACGTAACAGGGAAAAGTTTAAAAATAAATTGTTACACAAATACGTCTGACCTCATTTCTTCAACCACTTATCAAACCACTCAAATGCATCGGCCTGCATTTTTTTATCAAACTTGTGAGGACCGGGATAGTAAGAACATTTGAAATTATTTTCTGCCCCGGCCTTTTTGTATACCTCTTTTAAGATTTTTTCAGCATCATTCATTCCTTCCATTGTGTACAGGTCATCCTGCTCATCACAAAGAACCATTGATGGAAGTGGCGCCCTCAAGCCAAGTATTTCCGGAAAGTCCAACTCATTCGGAAGAAGCGGGACATAAACCATCCACGTATGGTTGACCGTTTTGTACAAAAGAAAATCTTTCCAGGTGGTCATGAATCCAACCGTAATAGCACACTTGATCCTTGGATCGAGCCCACCCATGAAAACGGTGCGCATGCCACCACCGGACAATCCTCCACAGCCTATGCGAGCTGTATCTACATCATCACGTGCACACAATATGTCTAATGCTTTTTGATCTTCGGCAAAAAACACCGCAGGCCAGGTGGTGCCCGCACAGAATAATGATTTCGCCATGATGTGTTCGTGCTGACCGGCCCATTGATTGTATTTGTCAATATTCGCCGGGTTTTCAGGATCGTTATCATTTAACCCATGACGCATCTCTCCAGGAACATCCTGCATCATCACCCTTCTGCTTGCAAAGGGGAATGCGTCATTCACTAACACGACGTACCCACGTTTGGCAATTTCATTTGCCCAGGCCATTCCTTCATAAATTTCTTTCTGGTGGTCAACCATAGAAGGATGTTGTTGATCCGACGTTTTTGTGATTTTTCTTGTTCCAAAATATTTATTGCCGCTATGATCATGAAAAGCAAGAATCGCGGGTAAGCGGCCTTTCGCATTTTCGGGTTTTAATAAAATGCATTCAGTGGCACGGCCATAGGGGAGCTGCCAGGTGAGTTCTTCAATATGTAAACCGTCATAGTTGTACTGTTTGTTTACAATTACTTTTGGTGTGTCGATAGTGGGTATCGCCATTCGCGCCATTACCTGCTTTCTCGCTAACTTTCTCCAGTTCTCAATATTACTGTATTCCTTTCTTCTGAAAGACAGTGATGGTAATTTATTTTCATTGAGCGAAGCGGCCCATGGTCCGTATAAACCAATGACACTTGGATTTTTTGGATCAAAGTTTTTATCATTCATATTTGAAGGAGTAAAATTAATAGAAGTGAAAGTGGAAGCATTTAGCCAATTGCTACCGGCAACTCCAAGACTTGCAAGAGCAGTTTGTTTCAGAAACTGACGGCGTTTGTTTTTCACTTGGACATGTAAGTTTTTTTCTTACTTAAATTAAGAACAAAAAATGAAACTTCCGAAGGTTGACATTTTACTTTCTTTGATTGTTCAGGACTTCCAGCTTTCTTTTGTTTGACCTCCCGATTTATACCTCTTCAGACGAGGGGCTAATCAGCCATCAACATATCTAACAAAGGAACAATCGAAAAGAGCACCGGCAGGTTCTTCAAAATAAAAGAATATAAAATTTCAATACTACCCCTCTCTGATTCCAGGTGGGTATCGATGATAAGATCCGGGTTTTGAGGTGCCTCGTAAGGATCGTTTATGCCTGTAAGATTCTTGACTTTTCCCGGATCATCATCAGGCAACATTGCCTTTCTGTACAACTGTTTTGTATCCCTTTTAATAAGCGTTTCTATATCACAATTGATCCAAATTGTTTTCACATGCGTACCGTACTGTTGCAGCTCTTGCCTTATACTTTCATAAGGATTGATTGCAGCAAGGATGGCGATCACCCCATGAGTGGCCAGCACATTAGCTACAAATCCAAGTCTGCGGATATTTTCGTTCCTGTCTTCTTTCGAAAAGCCGAGGTCAGGGCAAAGTATTTTTCGATAGACATCTCCGTCAATTATTTCAACACGATAATCTTTTTGCACCAATAATTTCTTTACGCCGTTGGCGATAGTGGTCTTGCCAGACCCTGACAATCCTGTTAGTTGAATTAATAGCATGCTTCGGTTTCTAATTAAAGGTTTGGATCATGTGATCCTTCAAGCGCTTAAGGTATGTCATTCTCTTTACACGGGCAAGTTGAAAGGTGTTTGCGCCGATCTGCTCAGCCAAATGAAATAGCAAAAGTTTGTGTGGAAGATTCCAAATGGATTGATAAAGTGCAGAGACAAGGCATGCCTTGTCTCTGCACCATACCGGCATTGTCCCGTTTGAACATCCTATGCCGAGGCTCCAGTCAATAGTTCCGGAGCAATGGAAAAAAGTACGGATCATTACTTTTTTCCTTGAATTTTCTTTTTGTTCTTTTCTTTGCTTCAAGACAAAGAAACGGACAAACTTCCTGATCGAGCGGAGTCAGAGAAATCGATATCTCATTGCGGAACCACCGTTACGATAACTCTTTTATACCTCGTCAAAGGAGGTGCTCCTTTATCGGTCACTTTTAAAATAAAATGAATCGTTTGAATACTGTCTACCACGGGTGCGGTAATGGGCACATCATATAAGTTCGGTGCGTAAGGCCTTGTGCTGACAATTCCTTTGTATGTTCCAGCCTCAGGATATTGAAACCATAAGTAGCTCATAGAATCTCCATCGGGATCTGTCGTTCCTGCAGCACTTAAATGAAAGAGCTGCCCCGATTTTACCGTCAAATGATCACTGCTTGCAACCATAGGAACAGGCGGATGATTGCATTCACTAAAGCTCTTGGTTGTCCATTGCATACGTGCAGCGAAATCATTTTGAAAGTCTGTGCGCCATCGCCAGATGGTTTCACGATTTCCTCCATAAGGTTTTTTATCTATAATGGAAACAACCGAGTCATTTGCATTCGTCCATATCGCCCTTGTTTCGGGTTGATCCTTTGGCCAGTTTTCTCGTTTGAACATTCCTGTGTTGGAGTCTTCAAATCCTGGCAGATAAAATTCATAGCGACCGCCCCATCCACCATAGTTCGGATGCTCAGGATCATTTAATCCATTATTGATGAGATTTAAAAAAGATGGTGTATCTCCTTCCATGCCATACGCCACATCGGGATAAGCAGCTCCCAACGGACCATGTCCTTGTTGGATATTTTTTGCCAGCCAGTCATTCGACACAACTTCTGCATTTGAACCAGGTGCAGGAAATGACATGCCCAACCATGTTGCATGGATATAATTATACCCGGGCGTCACGACAAAAAATATGGAAGGGAATGTATTTCTTATCCAGGGACCACTATCGTCCTGGTCTGAAATAGTGTAAATTCTTACTTTCTTATACATTTTCTCTGCTTCAGCTGCAGATTTCGTGTTTTTTATTTTCCATAACGCTTGTGCGAGTGTATTCGGTCCACCCCACACACAAAACCAAATAGGACGTTCATCATTCTTCTCCAATACTTTTACTATCCAAGTTGATCCATCAGAATCTTTTCCTTCACCAACTCCATTCATACCATATACGGCCAATCCCTTTTTCACAAGCGGCTTTAACTGGTCGTACGATGGATATCCTTTTTCATGCTTCAATAGATTTGGCTGTACTTTTTTATATGCATCCAGCAGCTTCAAAATACTTTCCGGGGCTACTCTTGTTTGCTGATGAATAGACGTAGTGGCGATCAATCCCTCCAACTCCCATTCATTGCAGTACAATAAAAACCGGATCATTGATTGCGTATCGTCGGGATCAGCTTCGATGTCTGTGAGAACGACAACCCGAAACTTTTTTGTTGCCTGAGCTGAAACCTCAGAAAAGGAAATGACTGCGAGTAACAGCGCTAACATCGAACTTATTTTTTTCATTGAGTATTTTTATGAGATGAGTAATCAAATAATGACGAGTAATCAGTAATGAGTAATTGGGTTCACGTTCATTTTTGATTGAACAAAACCAGTTTTGAGTAAAAATCGTCCAGCAAAAGCTGAACATCAAGTAGCGTATACACTCTTATATTTCTTCCCGAATTATTTGCTTCATACAATCCCTGGTTATTGATAAGCGGTGACGGCCTCAACACATACTTACTTGAAGAGGGATCCGGTTCAAATGAAGATTGCAATGCAGTCAACAATACCAATGGGCTGTCACCAACTATATAGATCTCACCCACATTAAAATTGTATTTTATTGCCATCTTCATAACACGCTCCAGGTTAGCAGTAAGATATTCGCCGATTTTCCCCTGGGTTTTTACTTTTAGCAACAGAGAAGAATAAGGCATGATCACCTGCCTGTAGCCGCTCCTGGGTACTTGCCAAATGGGTATTGACGATTTATTAAATACTACCTGCCCGGCTTTTATGTCTATACCTAAATTATATTCGAGGCTTGTGTAACCGGGTGGGGGAGGAGCGAGGTCAGTATATTCGGGACCGCCGATCCATATTAATGTCAAGCGGCTTGCAATCTTAGGTTCCAAAAGATAAGCACTAGCCAGGTCAGTAAGCCCGGCACCGCAGACTACGTAAAGCGGTAGTTTTGTATCATCACGCATTGCTTCTTTTATGATCGCATTTGCTGCGTCTGATCTTTGTGGGGTACTATCATTCTCCAGTGGACTGTTTGACCCCTGGTAAACGGAATACTTATTCGTCATGCTCATGATGGTCAACACCTCTTCTATTTTTTGCTTCGCATGCGTCGCGGTTTCATTAGAGCGGTCAAAACCATCTC
>DASYSW010000535.1:0-5504 GCA_036002905.1 Chitinophagaceae bacterium | reverse complement strand
TAATTCTGTGATGAAAAATTGACTTTTTTTTGCGCTGATCCGCAAATGCCAACACAAACAAAAGCTATGATAAATAATAATTTCATGCTCGTCCATTTAGCGGTTGATGGATAATTTACTTCTCAGCGTCAAATCATCGGAACTGCTATAGTCATATTGGTACAAACCATCGCCTGCTACTACAATCAGGTTTGCGTTCCAGGCGATCGCATCCCTGGTTTGAAGCCCCGTTACATGTTTTTTCAAGACAATATTCGAAGGATCACTTGCATCATACATCTTTATTCCGTCATCGCATACAAAAAGCAGGTTATTGTCCTTCGAAAGACCTTGTGGCTTTGTCATCGGGTAAGCCTTTAACAACGATGGTGCACTCAAATTCTGGACATCGACAACCTCGAGCTCGTTCGTCGTAGGCCCACAGGTAGTACCTTCCCTGAGGGTAACGTAAGCATAATTATCATCTGCTATCACCGGGTCGCAGGCACGGGCGTGAATAAAATCTCCCTCTTTTACGGGCGAACCGGGTTGAGAAATATCGTAAATGTAAAGACCACCCATTGACCCAAGGAACAGTTTATTCTTAAATGGATAAATTGTTTCAATGTCAAAGCCTGCGCTGATCATGTTGCCTGCAACAGGGTCTGCAGGATTATTGATTGAGATCGGGTGAAGAGAATGATGATCCACGGCATATAAATAATTATTGGCGATCGTAAATCTTGCCATTGAACCCGAAATACCCGGAACGGGAGCGGCTGTGAATCTCTGTGGCGCTCCAGCCGCATCATACAAAACACCCCCGGGGTATATCCAGTTGGTTTGCACGTGTCCAAGTTCAATAGTTGTGTCTTTTTTTGTCCATCCAACAATAATCATGTCATTGGCAGGATAAAACCCATTTGCATAATACCGCTCGCCAAAAACGCCGGGCACCGTTTTTACCAATTTCGCGTTCAAGGGATCGGATATATCTACAGCAACGAGATCCTGGTACATGTCAGCATATAAAATGTTTCCTTTTACCGCGATATCAAGATTACCAGGTATGTCAATAAATGCTTTATCAACCGGGTTGGAAGGGTCAGTATTGTCAATTATGTGAACGCCTTTATCAGTTTCATTTAAAAAAATATAGTTACCATAGACAAATAAATTCCCGGGGGATTCGATGTCTTCCGCGGGGCTGCTTTTAATATTGAGTTTTACCGCCTCCTTTGTTTCATAGATCGGCGTATAGATCGTATAAGAGTGAGTAAGCTTATCCTTCAGGCAGCTTTGAAATGAGAAGAAAAGCAAGGAGCCAAATACAGCAAACAATATCTTTTTCATAGCCGTTATTTTTTGAAGCTGACAACAGTTTTAAAACAAGCGTTGCCTTTGAATACGATTTTTTTGAAAAAAACTCTTGCATATGTGAGCTGCGAAAGCTATGAAACTTACAAATAAGTAAGCGCACAGATCTCACTAATGGGCACAGAAAGAATCTGTGTTAATCTGTGACATCTGTGAGATTCATTCCCTGCAAGGGAGCAATGGATTGCCAACGGAATAACGGAAACACAGAAAAATCTCTGTGCTAATCTGTGACATCTGTGAGATTCATTTCCTGCAAGGGAGCAATGGATTGCCAACGGAGTAACGGAAACACAGAAAAATCCCTGTGGTTCTTTGGCATTTATCTGTTGTTCAATCCGGTGACCTGGATTAAATAAGCTCACAGATTTCACTGATGGCACAGAAAAAATCTGTGCTAATCTGTGACATCTATGAGATTCATTCCCTGCAAGGGAGCGATGGATTGCCAACGGAATAACGGAAACACAGAGAAATCTCTGTGCTTCAGTGGCATTTATCTATTGTTCAATCCGGTGACGTGGGTTAAATAAGCTCACAGATTTCACAGATGGCACAGAAAAAATCTATGCTAATCTGTGGCATCTGTGAGAAACTTATTCCTGAGACAGCGCGTTATTTCTTCTTCCTTTCAAAAAACACCCTGGCATCTATCCCGGTGTATAAAATGTATTTCCTCTTATCGAGATCGCTTTTAAAAGCTTTTGTTACATCAAAACTGAATTGAGGTCCGAAGCTAAATTCAAGGTTCTTTTTGTTTCTAAATTGGTATGAGATGCCAGAAATGAAATTAAAATGAAACTTTGTTATCAAATCTTTATTGTAATAATAAATGCCGCCCAGTGTTGTATCATATACCAACGCGTTCGTTGAAAGAAGATAAGAGGGAGCGACTCCCACATTCAGCGACAAGAAATGGTCTGCATTGTTAGTAACTCTCCAATTATAAACGAGCGGCAATTCTATAAAATGAAAGTGATCGGTGTGGGTTTTCTGAGGTGACCCTGAATAGTACCATAACGCCGAGAAACTTTGAGCCGGGCTTTGATTTGTTCCGATCTTGATCCTGTCTGCAAGATAAGAATAGCCCAACCCAGCCGATAAACTGCTGCGTTTTGAAATGTTTTTGCGGGCATGTACTCCTGCCTTAAAGGCGAAGGCGGGTTCATTTTGCGATTGCGAATAGGTATAATATGTGGACGGATTACCAGTGCCACCGCCACCGGTCGCAGGGCCACCCCCTGGGGAAGAACCCGGAACGCTATACTGACGGTCAGCAGCTGCGTAAGAGCTTTTAAATGAAAAAGCATCTTCAGTGATCACTGAGGTACCCGCTGAAAAATTTATTCCCCATTTTATTTTACGCGAAACCGGATCGCTTTTTTTCTTATTCACAACCTGGACAGATCTTGTGTCTGTCGACGGATCCAATTTTGATCCTGTCGTGTCGATCGAAGTCAATCTTTTGTCTTCCGTTTTTGCAATCACCTTTTGAACAGAGTCGCCTATGTCGCGTGGGTGGTTGATAGAGGATATAGTTGTGGTCCCGTGATCTGTAATGCCCTCCTTCTTTTCTTTGGATTCGTCCGCATTGATCGTCGTTTGATCTTTTGCTACCGGATTCTTTTTCGACGTTGACGTTAGAATGTCATTCTTGTTGGGAGATTGAGATGCCCCCTTTTGCCTTGCAAAAACGAGAGTCTTGTCTGTCTGCCTGCTATTTTCAAGAGGGATATTTGGTTTAATGGTAATGGTTCCCTTTATCGGTTCCTTGCTTTTGGTGTTGTCAATGTTGCTTTTGTCATTTGATCTATTATTTTCTGAAAGTTTATGCTGAGCTTCTAATTTTGGTTTGTTGTCTGAAAAATTATGTATCCCGTAACCGCCAAGCGACAGTGCGATCAGGGAAGAAAGGATAAAAAACAAGATTCTTCTTTTCCGTTTGCTCTCCCTGATGCTCTCCTCAATTTTTGTCCATACCTCATCTGATGGGTGAAGTTTAAATTCATCCATTTCTTTTCGGACATTTTTTTCAAATTCATTTGCCGCCATAATTTTCCATTTTTTTATCGAAAGGATAATTTTTCATCCAGCTAATTAGTAAGCCCCTTGCCCTGGCGTATTGTGACCTTGAGGTACCATCCGTAATACCCAGCAACTCGCCTATTTCTACATGAGAATAACCCTCAATCGCATGAAGGTTGAAAATGGTTTGGTAGCCGGGAGGTAATTGCCGGATCAACTCTGCAATTTCTTTTGCCTGCAAAATGGTTGAAGCATCTTCATTTATCACAGGGTGCAGATGTTCCGGGGGGAAGTACATCTGGTCACGATAGTTTCGGTTTCGTTTTAAATAATTCAGTGCGGTGGTTACCATGATGCGGCGGATCCATGCGCCTAACTCACCCTGGTTCCTGTATTGTTTCAGATTGAAAAAAACCTTTACGAAGCCTTCCTGTAATATGTCTTCCGCGTCCCTGATGGACTTGGTATACCGATAACAAACACCCAGCATTGTTTCAGCAAAATGCTCGTACAACTGCCGTTGCGCCTCCGGTCTATTTCTCAGGCAATCTCTTACCAGTTTATTAAAATCCATCGTCGGTCGAGAATTGACAATTGTTACCAGCGTATCGTTGCATTCAGTGAATGAAAAAGGGGCTGCTTCGGACAGCAACCCCTGCACTTTGCGTATGGTCCGGAAATCAAAATGTTGGATCGGGAGGTGTATTTGGATTATTGTCTCTCTCTAAAAATGGATAAGGAAGAAAATTCCTTTTCTTTTCAGAATCTGGCCGGCCAAATCTTCTCATGTCTTCCAACTTCAATCCCGACATGTATAATTCAATGCACCGGTTTTTATATATCTCATCTAAAATTTCAGCCTGGGTCGCAGCAACAGAAGGAGGAAGCCCTGCCCCCACCCCATAAAGATCATTTCCAGGTTGTTTTGTTACTACATTATTTAATTCGATAAGAGCATTTGCAAGATCATTTTGGCGTGCGTCGGCTTCCGCTTTGATCAACGTCATTTCACCAGGCAGGTAAATCGGCCATGCTGTAGTGGCCGTTGCTGCAAATCCTAATATTTTCGAATTATACGCGGTGGTTGTATAGAACGCCAAACGCTTATCTGCGGGATCCGGTTGTAAACCTGCGGGCAATCCTAATGTTGTATTATCGAACGCGGCAGTTACGTTGTTAGTGGATGTCGCCGTTTCAAAAATTGGATTCAAATTCACTGTCGTGAAATTGAAGGTTGATTTCACCGTAAGACTTGCAGTCGTTGCCTCTGATAATGCCTGTGAATAATTGCCGGCAAAAAGAGAGAATCGTGCTTTTAATGCATGCAGTGTATTTGGTATGTCGATGCCACCCGGGAGGTTTGTAAGGAATGCTGAAGAAATCGGATTTGAATTGATTAGTCCGAGCGCATCATCAATGGCAGAAATAGCAGCCGTAAAACCTTGCGCCCTGTCATTGAAACTCACAGCGACCCCGGTACCAGCGGGGACTTTTTCCCAAAACATGGCAAGGTCACCAATGGCAAGCGCCTTGAAAATTGTGGCGTAGCCGATTAACCCACTTGCATAACTCTGATCTCCCAAGTTGGCCGCGTTACTTATTACGTTATCGGCATCAAAGATTATTTTGTTACTGCTGGTCCAAAGGCCTCCTGCCAACGTGTTGGTACCATCTACAGAACCTCCACCCAATTGTAACTGGTATTCGCCCGTATTACCCTGATTAAGGACAGTAAGTTCGCTCGTCAGTAATCCATTTATGGTAACACGATTATACAAATTGCTTGCGCGACCGGCAGTGTATATGCGTTGCAAGCCGATGGCTACTCCTGTCATCGCCTGTGGTGAACCGAAAGCGTTGTCCTCGGGCACCGCCGCTGGATTGGTGTAGTCTTTTTTGCACGAAGTCTCGGATAGAAGTAAGAGGACTAACAATCCGATTGAATTTATTTTGATAAAATATTTTTTCATATTGATAATTTTTTAGGCATTAGAGTTTTGTAGTGATTCCAAATTTGAACGTCCTTGGAATCGGTACCGAGCCGAAGTCAATCCCACGCAACAATGTACTTTGTCCCGCTGCATTCACTTCAGGATCGTATCCTTTGTAATTGTCCCATGAGA
>DASYSW010000534.1:0-2266 GCA_036002905.1 Chitinophagaceae bacterium | reverse complement strand
CCCCTCCCTACCCCTAATACATGGGCCAGGCGGCTGGTAAGTTCAGGGAATATGACCAGCGTAATACCCCCCAAAATAAATAAGCTCATTAGGACAGCATCTACAATTGAATTCCGAAACTTTCTATAGGCATATGTGCTAATAAGCAACAATCCGAAAAATAATATAAACTGAATTGCAGTCATATCACTCAAAGATCCTGTTTAACA
Organism: Chitinophagaceae bacterium; assembly: GCA_036002905.1. Taxonomy (GTDB): domain Bacteria; phylum Bacteroidota; class Bacteroidia; order Chitinophagales; family Chitinophagaceae; genus VBAU01. The sequence goes on along the minus strand of DASYSW010000534.1, from coordinate 2,057 downwards.
AAATGTCAAAGAAAACTTTTATTCCGCTAAAAACAGATTGCCCTTTTGATTTCGAATACCTGGAATAAAGAATGCTCACAGGCACTTCTTTGATCCTGAATCGATATTGATGTAGTTTGAATAATATTTCAGACGCGTGGGCCATTCTATTTTCTTTCAGATCAAGCACTGAAGCAGCCTTCCTGCCAAAAGCTCTTAGACCATTGTGTGCGTCACTCAGCCATAAGCCGGTGAACAAAAAATGTATTACCCTGGCCAACAGAATAGCTTGCTTTTTAAAAAAAGAAATATTCGTGATAGCGGTCGGCAAAAAGCGTGATCCTAACACTACATCAGCATCACCTAACACTAAAGGTTTTATTAAATTAACAAGATCGTCAGCCTGGTGCTGGCCATCACCATCAAAGCTGATTAGAATTTCAGCATTTCTCTGCAATGCAAACTCGATCCCGGTTTGCAAGGCCGCCCCCTGTCCAAGGTTTATCTCATGTCGTAAATAAAAAACAGGCAGATCATTCAGGCAGTCTCCGGTCGCGTCAGTTGACCCATCGTCGACAATTACGATATTGTACCGTAATACCAGCAATGAGTCGACAACTTCTTTGATTGTTTGCCGCTCATTAAAAACAGGAATGATGATATAAATACTGTCGTTTCGCAAAATTGTGACTAAGGTTCACCGCGCACCAAGTTTCTTGAAAGCAGGTCTTGCTTAGAAATGTCAAAAATAAGATAAGTAAACTGCAGGTGATCCGTTGGCTTGAAGTTATTTCGTAACCAATCGTATCCATTTTGGCTGGTCAGTTCCAACAGATCGTTCGTGCTTATAATGAATTTACCGGCTCGTGGAACACTAGGCGCATATTCGACGTTTCTATTTTGTCGCAGGTAACGCGTTAAAGACTCACTTGCCTGGTTGTAATCCAGATTAGCGCTCCCCACAATCTTATATGCCATTTTCTTATCCGTTATTAATTCATTTGTATACGGCAGCAGACTCGGAAAGAAATAATAGAAAGTGCTTATTGAGTAACAGGTCAACCCGAGGACGGAAAAACCTTTCCATTTTTTGTCGGGCAGGCCCTTGATAAGATTTCCGCAAAAAACCTGGATCAACGGGAAAATCATTATGATATGCCTCAAACCAACTTGTGAATTGTAAAAAAAATCAAAGTAAATCAAGAAAAATAATACAGGAAATAAAAGAACCAACGTATCCAGGTATCCACTATTCATTTCCTTCTTAAAGGCTAAAAATAATGAGAGGATGAAACTTATAAGCAAAGGAACGGGCGTTTTGAACAAAAGCGAAATAAAATAATAATACCAAAATCCTTTACCTTCTTTTGCTTGTCCAAGTATATACGCTTTTGGCGAACTCTCCCGATGACCCGTACCCATTTCATCAATATTTTTTGTATAATCAAGACCATACAAATATGGAGAAGGCAGTGGTAAGGGTATGTCCTTTAAAAAAGATGAACGATTCGTGACTGAATTAAAAAATTTGCTTTTAAAAGCATATTCACGTAATGGCTTGCCTGTCTGCTTAAACTGAAACCCGATGTTAAGCACCATTATTTGAACAAAAATGATAATAATAAAGTTCGTAATTAAGCTCTTGACGTTTATCGCTTCTCGGCTAATGACCAGTTGTATTAAGAACAATAAAACAAAAAGAGGATATAAGAATGTAAGGGATTGTTTTGACAATTGGGCAATAGCTAATGCAATCGAAAAGAATATAAGTTGCCCCCTGGATCCTTCCCTCGAATATTTCCAATAATGATACAATGACGCAATAGTACATAAGACGCTATAAGCGTCAGTGGTCACGAGAGAAGCATGAGCCGCGATATTGGGACAAAACACAAATAGAAAAAGTGAAAATAAGTCAGCTGATCTTCCATATAAATTTCTTGCCCACAGGTAAACATAAAGACCGATAAAAGTACTGATCAGTAAGGTAATATACCTCCCATTAATTATATCCGAAGACCCGTTGTCCTCCCGGTGAAAACCCGGTTCCACCACCTGTTGTATGATGCGTGGCAACG
>DASYSW010000533.1:0-4471 GCA_036002905.1 Chitinophagaceae bacterium | reverse complement strand
AAAGACCGGTTTCAAAAGCTGCATCAAATAAGCTGGCCTTTCCCTTCTTTAAAATATTTTTTGCGTGCTCAATGCTGATGTATTGCAAAAACTTTTTCGGACTTACTCCTGCCCAATCCGTAAATAAACGCTGGAAATGATAAGGACTTAAATGGATCTTTTCGGCCACCTCATCTAACCCTGGCTGCGATTTGAAATGAGTGTTGATATATTCGATCGCCTCTTCGATCCGGTTATAATTTGTTTTTTCTTTCTCGTTCATTTTTTTCTTTTGATGGCTCAAAATTAGAATGAACAAACGTGCGGTGCAACCCGATACTTGCGAAGTTTTTACTCACTGATTACACAGATATGCACAGATTTGTATTCAGTGAAAATCTGTGTAATCAGTGACCTGACTAATACCTCACTTTGCCAGTGATGGCAACCCGGTAAAATGAAGCCTGTTGCTGAATAGAATTGCTGAACGTACAAGTGAGTGACACAACAGGTGGTGCCAGAAGGTATGTAGTTGATACAACTAAAAATTCTCACCACGCATACACCATTATTTCTTCCTGGGATCTTGTACCCATCCTTTGGATTTGAATACGGCCCATATTGCCATTGAGTGACCATGACCCACGTCAAATTTATCCTTTAACCATTTGACAAGCTCCGATGCTTTCAATGCGGGCTTCAGCAATTTTTCCTTTTCCTCACATTCCAGACCGAAGTTGCAAAAGAGGGGATCAGGAATTTAGGTTATCCCGATTATTTTGGTTCAGTTGATTATACAAGCAAGTATGCGAAGAAGGGAGGGTGATCGGCCCGCTATTTATCTCACAGATTTCACTGATGAGCACAGATTTTTTTGAAAAGCCCATATCCGTGGAATTCTGTGTAATCTGTGAGAGCCGCTACACACTTTGCCCAAAAGTCAGTAGGTTGTTGTCAGGGTCAAGTAATGAAAACTCTTTTTGTCGCCAGGGTTTGGTTTGCAGATCTCCTGCCGGATGTATTGCTACTTTTTTGTCGGGCATTGATTGAAATAACTTGTCAATATCATTTGTCCTCATATAAACCTGCCCATAATTTTCTTTCGGATCAAGTTCCTTAAACTCAAAAAAATGTTTTTGAACATTATCCTTTTGAACCATTAAATATTCATCATAATCATTTCCAAATTGCTGAAAACCTAATTTATTTAGATAGAACTCCTTTGTTTGAGCCTTGTTCCGCATCGGCAATTTTGGATTAATGTCTGCCAGCATATTTTTTTACGAAAATGGATATTTTTTTTCAGTCTGAGCGTTCACGACTCGAAGGGTTGGGAACTGATAGGAGTTGTACTTTATAGCCAGGATTTTAGTCTGTCGAAAGTCTATTTAAAACAGCTATTGCTTTCTGCGCATCTTTTTTGTCGACAAAAATGTGGTCATGAAAATAACCTGCCACAACATTGCAACTAATGTTGTCTTCTGTCAGCGCTTTTGAAAATGCAGCAGTCAACCCTATCGCTTCTAATGATGAATGAACAGTTAGCGTTATCCACGCGACGATAAATGAATATTTTAAATGAAGTCGATCAGCTTCTTCTTGCTTCAAAATTATCGTCGTGCCTTCATGCTCTTTAAAGGCCATAATGACATTATTGAAATCAACCTCTTTCACGTCTTTGGTTGTGCAGAAAACATAATCACCCTCATTAAGGATGGCTTTCATATTCTCTAAAAGTGCGCGCAATTCCGTTTCGCCTTGCATGGCTTGTTGTTTAAAATAATACGACAAAACTACCGCATGCTGATGTAGAGATCCCTCGCTTCGCTACGACAATTCAAAGATTCTAACAAAGATGCCGGATCGGCGTCTGGCATGACAGGTAATGTTGAGTAGAATTGCTGAGCTCTGAAAAGTGCGACGCAACAGAAGCGAAATAGAATTGCTTAAGCCGGTGACATAAAAAGTTCTCACTGCTTATACACATTCCCATCCTTCATTACAAAAACTACTTTACCGAAAGCTTTTGGATCTTTTAGAGGATCACCGTCGACGGCAACGATATCGGCAAATTTGCCCGTTTCAATGCTTCCAACCTGGTCTTTCATTCCTAATAATTCTGCGGCACTCATCGTTGCGGCTTTGATGGCGTCCATGGGTTTCATCCCGGCTTCAATCATATAACCAAACTCGAGCCAGTTCATTCCGTGCCTGTATACACCGGCATCGGTGCCAAAAGCGATCTTGACACCTGCTTTATATGCCCGGCCCAATGTTGATTGTATTTTAGGCCCGATCTCAACCGCTTTTTTAGCAACAACAGGAGGATAATAGTTCGGGATCTTTGCTGAATCGGTAACAGATTTCCCCGCAATGACAGTGGGAACATACCACGCCCCATTTTTTTTGAATAGATCAATGCATTCGTCATCCATAAGCGTTCCATGCTCAATAGAAATGACGCCGGCTCTCAGGGCACGCTTTATTCCTTCCGCACCATGGGCATGAGCCATCACTTTCATGCCATAATCATTGGCCGTTTGCACAATGGCTTTTATTTCATCCTCAGTGTACTGGGCGCCGCTGCTGTTTGCAGAGACGTCAAGCACTCCACCTGTAGCCATTATTTTGATCACATCTGAACCATCTTTGAAGCGTTGCCGAACGGCCTTGATGCATTCATCTACACCATTGGCAACACCAATGCGCGGGCCGGGATCGCCCATCAGGTCAGTTCGATAGCCATTTGTCGGATCACCGTGAGAACCGGTGGAACCGATCGGCGTACCTGCAGCAACAATGCGTGGACCTTCAATAATTCCCTGGTTGATGGCCTTCTTTAATGAAATAACAACACTGCCTCCTGCATCTCTCACCGTTGTAAATCCTGCCATCAATGTTTTTTTTGCATACACTACGCTGCGATAAGCATAGTCCACGTCGTTCAACTGAAATCTTTCAGTATAAGCATTGGGGTTTGTTTCATGACTCAAATGAACATGGCAATCGATCCAACCGGGAGTGACCGTTTTTGTTTTTAGATCAATTGATTTATCATTTATACCGGGGGCAGAGAAACCATTTTCAACTGCGACGATTTTATTTTTTTCAATGACGATGGTCATGTTCTTCTTCGGTTCATCAGAAATACCATCGACGAGGGTGCCGCACCAGATAAATGTCTTTTGGGCGGATAAATTCAATGTGAGCGCAAGGGTAAAAAATATCAGCAGATCTTTTTTCATAATAACATGGTTGATAAATAAAAGTAATGAAACAAAAAATAGTAGTGTATGAATATCCACAGTTATTTTGGTTGACTGAGGAACTATGGAGACACGGAGTACTCATAGCAACACGGAGAACCTTTTTTGTAAGCACTGTGACCTAAGAGCCTCCACCGTAAAAAAAATTAAATACAGGCTTTACCTGCTATATTGTGCTGCATTCAAAAGGCAGGGTTTTTGTAACCTGCAACAGTAATTATTTTTTAAAATGAACTACGCCGACATTAAAGATAAAAAATGGTGGAAGGAAGCGATCGTGTACCAGGTATATCCAAGAAGTTTCAAAGACAGCAACGGCGACGGGATCGGTGACCTTCGGGGTATCATCTCAAAATTGGATTATTTACAGAGCCTTGGTATCGATGTTGTGTGGATCAATCCTATTTACGGATCTCCGAACGATGACAACGGGTATGACATCAGCGACTACTGCGACATTATGAAGGAATTCGGGACCATGAAGGATTTTGACGAAATGCTGGATGGGTTGCACAAGCGTGGAATTAAACTGGTAATGGACCTGGTAGTAAATCATACCAGTGACGAACATGAATGGTTCAAACTGTCGAGGAGCAGCCGCAATAATCCCTACCGGAATTATTATCATTGGTGGCCGGCTGAAAAAGGGAAACCACCACATCGTCCCAGTTTTTTTGATGAGAAGGGAAGCGCCTGGAAATATGATCGCAAGACAAGATCATATTACCTGCATATTTTTTCTGTGAAACAACCGGACCTCAATTGGGAAAATCCCGAAATGAGAAAAGATATCTATAAAATGATGAAGTTCTGGTTTGATAAAGGAGTGGATGGTTTCAGAATGGATGCGATCACTTTTATTGCAAAGGATGAAAGTTTTCCCGAGTTTACCGAAGAGGAGATACAAAAACAGTACGGTGAATGGTCCGGCTACTATGCGTCGCAGTCAAAGCTGCACGAGTACCTGAGAGAGATGAACAAAGAAGTTCTTTGTAAATATGATATCATGACCGTAGCGGAAGGTCCGGGGATCTCGCCCGAAGAAGCGCACAATATTGTAGATCCTTCGAGACATGAACTAAATATGCTCTATCATTTTGAAGGGATCGGAATTGGTTATGTATTCGGTGAATTCAAGAGAGTGGATCCAAAGGGTTATGATCTTGTAAAATTTAAAGAGGTCTAAACAAAATGGAATGATGTATTTGCCCGTAAAGGGTGGGGCA
>DASYSW010000532.1:0-6922 GCA_036002905.1 Chitinophagaceae bacterium | reverse complement strand
GTCTTTTTAATAGCTGTTAAAAACTTTCTCCCGTTTAAAACTTCCAAAATCAGTAATTTGGGGTATTATCCAAAGGGCCGAATCGGATTTCTTCGGAGAATTCCTTTGGAACTAACCCCAAAAAAATCTTTATCATGGCAGATGTTCAGCTTACGGCTTACAACGTAAAAACGAAAGAAAAAGGTGTTCCTATCCTGGATGCAGTGATTACGAAAACGGCGAAGGGCGCCTATATGGTGCAAGGACATGATGGCAAAGGCAATAAACTGACTACTCTTGTAAACGAGGAAAAAGCTATGGCCGCCATAAAAGCGGGCATTGCTAAACAAGGTTGGGAGTGATTTTATCGACCTACGGGCGTTAATCCACTGTATAAATTCTGTGAACTATTGTTTTACAACCTTAAATGTTCTTGTAACCGTACCCTCAGCGACTACCAGGTACATCCCCTTTGCAAAGCTGCCTTGTTGCATATCGATTCCCAGTTTTTGAACAAAGCCTGTGGCAATTGTTTTTGCCTGGTATACGATCTGTCCCTTCATATTGTAAACCCTGACATTAATTGACTCACCGCTATTTTGCCTGAATATAAATTGAAAAACTCCCTGGGAGGGGTTCGGATAGATTTGCCAAACGATATCGTCATCAAAAATTACCGGCCTGGTATCTGAATAGCGGAAACTTCCATCCTCGGCAACAATTTTTAGCCGATAATATCTTACGCCAGTTTTATTACTTTCAACATCGGTAAAATTGTAATCCTGCAGCGCTGGGCTACCCAAGCTTTTTACACTTCCTATCCTTTCAAAGTGATTTGTTTGATAATCAGCATTCGTTCTTGCCACTTCAATCTCATAATGTTCAATACTGGCCTCTTCAGCAGTCTTCCATTTAAGCAGTACGTCATTGTTGGATTGTCTGTCCGCCGTAAACGAAAGAAGCTTCACCGGCAACGCAATCGTTCCGAAGATACCCCCGTTATTCAGCCAGAACTCGGAGAAATCTCTCACCTTGAATTCAGCATAGTAACCCTTATCAAAAGGAACTTTAACTGTGTTTGAAGAATTAATAAACGCCCATATCCCTCCTGAATCGTTTGAGATCGAACTATCCTCATGTGACCGGTTTACCAGGTCACTGTATTTCGAAACTCCCAGCTCGTACGCACTCGAAGGTTTACTGCATAAAGAGCAACCCGTGGCATTTAGCAATGCTTCCGTTTCACTATCGAGAAAATAAAAACGGACCGAGACAGAATCTGCCAGACCATTCGCAGGTACTACAGTTATATTTCTGTCATGATAATATTGGTTGTATGTATGGCGAACAGCACCTGTATTAATAAAGGCCCGTACATCAGTACTACCCATATTTTGACCATTCGGTTGAATAGAAGCCACTAATTTACCCGCCGAGGTAAAATCGATCCAGGAATTACCACCGGAAATTGTCTGTGTAACTGATGAGGTCATGGTAGCCCCATTATAAATTCCCATTGTGTTATCGTAAATATGTATGTCATCAACTGCAACGCCTTCTCGGTTGACAGCAGGATCGGAATTTATCACAAAACGCAGCCTCAAACGTGCAAGTCCTGCAGGCAAAGCTGTAGTAGCGACATGCCACCTCGTATAATTTTGAATGTTCCATAGCTGGACCCCCGCATAATTCTTATTATACCAGTTTGTGCCGCTTCCAAGAGCACCCAGTTTGTTCCAGGTAACTCCGTCGGCAGAATATTCTACCCATGCACCGTCGCACAAACTGCTACCGCAATCTTCGAGATCAAGCGCCATACTGAAGCTTAACGTCGGGTTTGTCATTCCGCTGATGTCGAAGCAAGGAGAATACAGGTATGAATATTCAAGGTCATTATAGTTGCCCGCAAGTCTTGTTTTCCATGCCTTACTTCCGCTGGCAGCTGAATTTATCTTACTTGACGTGGGCGTGCCATACTCCCATGAAGAATTTATTCCACCTGTATACCACGAGCCATTGTTGGTTTCAAAGTTTTCAAGATAGGGAAACGAACTCACGACGGCAGAATTAACGATGTGGGTAATTGTAGTATCATTATGCCTGTAATTGTCGGTTGGATAATCGACCCATGCCTCAATTGTGTGTGCTCCGAGTGACGCCAGGTTTGCAGTCGAAACAAATGTATACTGTATAGTTGCGTTCCCATTGATTGATGTGATTGTTTCTGTCGTTACGGAACCACCGTCAACACGAAACTTAACAGGGATGTTTGTAATGGTTGTATTGACGCTATTTCGAACCGACACCTTTATTGGCGTTGTGCCATTCAAACCACAGCTGCTTATAATAGGCGTATCAATGCTGATCATCTGTATATCATCTACCGCTTTGAACAAATGAATGTCATCAAATGTGTAGCCACCGGCATTGACTTTGTCGACAGCTGGCAAAAAGCCCATCTGCCCCCAGCGTATTTGACAAGAAGGAGTAAAGTTCTGCCCTGCATTCGCGAGCAGGTCCGACAATTCGATGCTCGATGTTTGTCTGTAAGTACCAGGGTCGCCCTGGTTGGCGAAAAGATCATAAGCCGGGATCCACGGTGAGGTTTCGCTTCCCCTGATCCAAACCTGGTTATTGGCGCCGGCAAGCTGACCGTGATTGTTGTAATAAAAATCTAAGCGTATATCATCTGTGCCTGCGTTATAATTTGAAAGATTAAATGTTCCGGCCAGAAAATTAGTGTTCACCGAGGGATAAATATACCTGTCAACATCCAGTGTTATTGCTTTATCACCCGAGTTTGCTATGCCGCTGTTAATAAAACTACGCAAGCGACCATTAATACTGGTATTCGTGAAATCAAAGCGGTCAAGTGTTGTCAACCCTTTTTGGGCCGTTAAAAATTCCTGTGAAGGGGCTACATCAAAATTTTCAACAAACGGTGTGGTAAGATCAATTGGTTGATTGTCGAGTTGTTTGACGACGACCGTTAATGTATCATTTGCACGTACAGGATCGGATGCATGGTAAACTACCGCCTTTACGGTATACGTTCCCACCGCTGAAAAATCGTATGGCGTAGCAAATGTGTGGGTGATTGTCGTGCCAGCGTTCAACGGCCCGGGAATATTTTCGCTAACCCATGGCCCTCCGTTCACTGAATACTTAACATCGAAATTGCTGATCGCACTGTCGTTCAAATTCTTCACACGTGCTCGTATTTGCACCGAATTGCCGAGCTCAGAGATCGTAAACTTGCGCCCCGTAACTGGCTGAGTAAGTGAATCAAGCTTTAAATCGCCGTTTGAAATATCTCCCACGCAAGTGCCTGTAGCCGGTTTGCGGCTAATGGCAACTGACCTTCTTCCCGGGCTACCATTTAATCTTGCCCTTACAGCTACCCAATAAGTGGAGTCTTTTGATAACCCGCTAAAAGTATAATTCAAGGCCGTTGATGGTATTATTGCTATCGATTGCATGTCATCGCCTCTTAACATGAAGACTTCGTAATCGGTGGCACTGGCGACGGCCGGCCATTTGATCTTAATATATCCTTCGCATTGAACCGGATCAAGACTTATCACTGGCAGCCCTAAAATGGTGAATGCGTTACCCGTGCTCACAACTCCGGTCGTATTGTTGATCAACTGGATTCTTCCTTTATCGGTAGCAATGTTTGGAACCTTCCATTTTTTCTGACGCTGGCTCCCGGCGATATTATTGTCGATGGTTATCCAGTTCACACCATCATCTGTTGAATAGTTCAAAGTGAAAGTGGAACCGCTGCCATAAGCATCCCATTGTATCAGCACTGAATCAGTTCTTGAAAAACTTTCTCCACCAATCGGAAAACTCAGCTTTGTACTATCCGGTACAATATCGTAAGCAATAAAATATTCCTGCGGTGAATTTTGAGTGATAGAATTTCCATTTACCCTGATTGAATACGATCCCGCCTGCGGATTATTGATGGTGACCTGTTCAATATTATTAATATGATCAGGGCCTTCGGTTGATGTGTTTGTAACATTGGAGGGTATCGTATCAAGGATCTTTGGAAATACAGTCATTGCCACAGGAGTTTGTACTGTTAGATCAAGGTCATTAACCAGTGTTTGACTCGACAACAACGAAGCAGGAGGATCATGCCAGTAAAGTATTACTTTAAGTTGTGCCGCGTTCGCGGGTATCGTGATCGAATGGGTATTCTGTATGCCATTCGCGATAGTCGAGGTGAAATACCTTGTGTTCTCTATTGTCAAGGCCGCTCTTTGAAGATCCAGCCAACCGAATCCATAGGAAAAATCAGGTCCTGTATTTCCCATATCACGGCTGCTGTTACAAACAATCGCTTTCATCAATCCGCTCTTTGGATTGCTGCCACCGTTCATTTGTTTATATAACTGGTATAATAGTGTTAGTCCTCCAGTGACGCCCGGACTTGCCATACTTGTACCGCTGTTATACCAATATGATCCAAAACCTGCTGAGACGATCCGCTTGCCCATTGCTGAAATCTCCGGCTTTATTCTTCCATCCTTTACCGGTCCTTTGCTGGAAAAATCTGCGATCACTCCCGCTGAATCAGTGGCGCCGACCGATAAAACATTTTTTGCCGACTGGTAACTTCCTAATACTGTTTTAAATCCTGAAGGATACGGTGGACAGTTGTCAGTACCACTATTTCCTGCCGCAAATACATTTTGTAGATACGGAAAATCAAATGCCTGCTGGTCTAAGATGGCAGAGTACAAATCATAGAGCCCATTATATGAACAATCACCGGTAATAGCGCCATACGAATTATTAGTGACCACCATCCCATAGTCTTGTATATAGGTGGCAGCATTTATCCAGATGCCAGAAAAATATTGTGTGATGATAGTAGCCTTAGGAGCAAAACCCTTATATAGTTCATTTAAAATACCTGCTCCAGCTGCAGTTCCTGCTACGTGTTGTCCATGCTGCCCGCTGGGCGGTGCATAGGTCCTGTTAATGATCCTGTTCGTGAAATCTACATGCACAGACGGGTTTGCATCGTCTCCGACGCCGATCACTATACCTTCACCTCTTAAATTCCTGCCTCCAAGTGCAACAGGTGCGTTTAAAAAATTTGCTCTTGCATTACCGCGGTCAACATTATTCAACGCCTGATCTTCATGCGGCGCTGGTTGCACATATTCAATGAATGGCAATGAGGCCAGTTCGTTCATTCTTTGAAAGGGAACGCGCAGCGAGATGATATGATAATCCTTAAAATCAGTCGAAAGGATATCAAAGTTTTTTTGACGCAATTCCTCTGACACAGACTCTGGTGAAATATTTTTTAAAAACCTAATCCAGACATCAACGGTACCGGGCACTTTAACCGACCATGGAGGAGCAATGCCCCAAGACAGAGATTGAGTCATCTTTTGTTCAGGACTCAATTCAATAACAGATCTTGCCCCAGCCTGTTTCAGTATTGCATCATTGATCGAACCGTTTATACTAACTGTATAAGTGTTATTGGGAATGTAATCCAGCAGGCTTATACCCGAATTTAATAATTGTTGTCGCTCTGCTGGTGTAGGAATATGTTCAAATTGTATAACAGCGAATGATCGTCCTTCGAACCGTGAGCTTCTGCGATTAAATTCCCGTGCAAAAGCCGCGCTGATATTTTTTTGAGGAATGAAAGAGCCAATTTTGAGAAATAGACGATAGGCAGAATCCTGTTGGGACTTTGCATGGAGCGAAAATGCCACGATAACGGTAATCAAAAGAACCGGACGGATTTTCATAGTCTGAATTGGGAAATAAAAATATAGATAAAAAACGGGAAATAAAATAGGTTAAACCCCTGCCGCAACAGCCTGGCGGACATACTCATTTACCCCCCTCAAAAATGAATGAATATCTTTCATACGGCTGATATCATCCACGATAAGGAGAAATAATTTTCCAACCTGTTTCAGGCGTGCTTTGTTTGTCTGGGTCTGGATAAATGAAAGAATTCGCTTAAAGGTTTCCGATTCAAAGTACGGAGAGTCGGGTTTATTGATAAAATAACACTTCAATGAATCATTCTTCAAAAGCATTTTCTCAAAACCCAGCTCCACACCCAATTTTCTACAGCGGACGGTGATGAATAGGTCCTCAACCTGGGAAGGTATGGGACCAAACCGATCGATCATTTCTTCTCTCATTTGCTGGAGTTCCTGTTCCGATTCGGAATTATCCAATCTTGTGTAAAGGGATAAACGTTCAGTAATGCTTTCTACATATTCGTCGGGGATCAGAATTTCAAGATCGGTATCAATGGTACAGTCCTGTACAAAATCGTCCTGCTTCGCAATTTCTTCTTTGAATAATTCTTTGAATTGAGTACGCTTTAATTCTTTGATAGCTTCATCGAGGATCTTCTGATACATTTCGAATCCTATCTCGGCCATGAAACCACTTTGCTCTCCACCCAATAAGTTCCCGGCACCACGGATATCCAGGTCGCGCATTGCAATTTGAAAACCACTTCCCAAATCGCTGTGTTGCTCCAGGGTTTGTAAACGCTTTCTTGAATCGGCGGGTAACGTACTCATTGAAGGAGCCAGTAAATAACAGAATGCTTTTTTATTGCTTCGACCCACTCTTCCCCTTAGCTGATGCAAGTCACTCAAACCAAACTGGTGTGCATTATTCACAATGATCGTATTTACGTTGGCTATATCAACGCCGCTTTCTACAATATTTGTACAAACAAGGACATCATATTTCCTGTCGATAAAATCAAGGATCCTTTTTTCAAGGTCATGGCCTTCCATTTGGCCATGAGCATAGCCAATACTGAGATCAGGACAAAGACCCTGGATGATATTTGCCATCTCGGGCAGGCTGCTGATGCGATTGAATATGAAAAAGACCTGGCCGCTCCTTTCCGTTTCAAAATAAATCTCATCACGAATAA
>DASYSW010000531.1:0-4744 GCA_036002905.1 Chitinophagaceae bacterium | reverse complement strand
GCGAAGTACCTCTACTGGTACACGTCTTGCATACTATTAAATAAGGAACTTTAAAAGGTTCTAATTCTCAATAACAGGGGCTGTTTCCACAGTCCCTTTTTCTGAGGTGAGAATGGGCTGGACTTTCGCTGATACGAAATGGGTTGTTATAAGCATGGGTTTTTTTATTTTGGATTTGCCGCAAAAACAAAAGCCTCCCATTCGGAAGGCTCTTAAATATTTCGATCACACATTTATTTCAGGGAAGAATATTTTTTATCATACTCATCTGCCTTGGATTTATTGCCCGTAGCCTTGTACATATCCCCCAGCATGATGTACATATTTCGCAATGTGCTTTTTTCCTTACCAGTGAGAGCAGCCACACCTTTTTGTTCCAGCAAAGAAGTTACTTTTTCAATATGAGGAATTGACTGGTTATACTTGGCCGCTGCTTTTGCCTTCAGGTCAGCTTTCTTTTTTGTATCCTCAGCTTTTGTTCCTTTTACTTTGTCTGACTCAGTTGCCTGGTCAAGACCCTGGTTGTAGTAAAGCTGCCCGATGATCAGGTTTGAACTCAGCGGATCGTAATCCTTGCTGAGTGTTTTGTTTACCTGCGTTTCTATTTTTGTAGCTACCGCATCATAATCTGCCGGCTTCTTATCGGGATTCTTTATAAATAAATAATCAAACATCTCCGAAGCGTAGGAAAGACTATTGTTCAAACTATCCGGCTGCAGGGCGATCAATTCTTCATAGCCGTTGAATAACTCGGGATAATTATTGTTCTCTCTCGCCCAGTCGATCTTTATTGTTACAAAATATGGGTCCTTTGGATATACTTGTCGTCCGAGTTCAACATACTTTTTAAAATTCGCTTCGTCTTTTCTTGACTTATATTGGTATGCCAAGAATTGGTAAGGGATCACGTAGTCAGTTTCCTTCCCTATTTTGGCATCTGCCAGCTGTGCGAAATATTTGAGTGCATCATCGGTCTTATCCAGTTTCATCGCTGTATAACCCGCCATGAACACCATTCCTGTATCAACCTTCGGCACACTATAACCACTGTAGGAAAGATTTTTTGACTTCAGGTAATCACCATATTCAATGGTTTTTTTATAACCTTCAAAAGCAGCATTCATATTATTGGCCTGGTAAGCACCCGCCGCCCTGTTAGCCACGCCCTCATATGCCACAAATGCGTTTTTCCAAAGCTCAAGTTTCATCCGATTATTATTCGGATCCGCATCATATGCTTTCTTAAAAGCCTCAAATGCCTGGTCGTAAGCATCGGGAATTGAGGTTTTGTAATTATCGTCCGTGGCAAGTACATTATAGATCTGCGTCTTTGCATACCATGCATCAGCATTTTTTGCATTAGCCGGATCCGCTGTTATTTTATCAATGGCTTCTTTCGCCTTATCATTCTTTTTGCCTAATTGTTTTAACGCATCTTCAACTGACTGCGCGGTGGCAGCAAAACCGGTGATAATAAATATGGCAGCAATAATTGTCTTTCGCATTGATTATTTATTTTATACTATAAATATATGATTATTGACCTTGTTGAGATGATTCGTAGGGAGAATTGGTTGCCCGTCGAACGGATTATTCCTTCGACCCGTTTTCCGCCGTGTTCATACGGATGGGCCTGCTCGTCCCGACAAGTATCGGCAGGATCAGATTATTCTGGTTGAATAGTATCGCCAGCGGTGTCATCAGGGCTTGCACCATGGTCATTTGCATCTTCCCCGTTTCCATTTTCAGCATGACCATTTCCATTACCGTTGCCATTCATCTCTTCCACTTCCAGTCTTGTTATGCCTGCAATTTCATCACCTTCATCAAGCCGAATTAGTTTTACACCCTGGGTAGCTCTTCCCTGTTCACTAATATCACTCACTTTCATACGAATGATAACACCACTTTTACAAGTGATCATCAGGTCCTCTTTCTCCGCTACATCAAGTATACCAACAAGCTTACCAGTTTTTTCAGTCACGTTGATGGTCTTCACTCCCTTTCCTCCGCGATTAGTAAAGCGGTATTCATCAATTGCCGTTCTTTTTCCAAAACCTTTTTCGCTCACTACCAGTACTGTTCTCGATGCATCGGTTTCATGATTCACACAGATCAATCCCACCACTTCATCATTGGCATCATCGACCTCAATACCGGCAACACCAATGGCACCTCTTCCAGTTGGACGAACCTTTGCTTCGGAAAAACGTATCGCCCTACCGCTTTTCACCGCCATCATGATCTCCGATTTTCCATCGGTCATTTTTGCCTCAAGCAATTCATCTCCTTCGTTAATGGTAATAGCATTTACCCCGGTTAATCTCGGACGGCTAAAGTCCTGTAATTCGGTCTTTTTGATGATACCCTTCTTAGTACACAGAACTATGTTATGCGATCTTACAAACTCCTCATCTTTTAAATCTTTAACATCGATAATCGCCCTAACCTTATCATCACCAGGAAGTTGAATGAGATTTTGAATCGCCCTTCCTTTGCTGGTTTTTTCGCCTTCCGGAATCTCATATACATTCAGCCAGTAACATCTCCCCTTCTCTGTAAAGAACAGCATCGTGTGATGAGAAGAAGCCACGAACAGGTGCTCGATATAGTCCTCTTCCCTCGTTTTGCCGCCAAGTGACCCGCGACCACCCCTGCGCTGCAGCCTGTATTCATCAGCCGGCGTTCTTTTTATATATCCATGATGCGAGATCGTAATCACAACATCTTCTTCTTTGATCAGGTCTTTGATCTTCACTTCGTCTTCCAGGTAGGTGATCTCTGTCTTTCTCGCATCACCGAATTTTTCTTTGATCTCAGTTAGTTCCTTTTTGATCACGTCAAACCGCATAGACTCATTTGCCAACAGTTCTCTCAGATGGCTGATCAATTTCATGAGCTCATCGTATTCCTGTTTTATTTTTTCCCGCTCCATGCCTGTCAACCGTTGCAAACGAAGTTCAAGGATGGCCTTTGCCTGGATCTCATCGAGTCCCCAGCCTGCATTGATCAGTCCTTCCTTCGCCATTTCGGGGGTTGCGGATGCACGTATCAACGTGATCACTTCATCCAGGTGATCAAGTGCAATTAAATATCCCTGGAGAATATGTGCTTTTTTCTCAGCTTCCCTTAATTCAAATTTTGTCCGGCGCACCACTACTTCATGCCGGAAATCTACAAACTCGCTAATAATGTCTTTCAAATTCAATGTTCGTGGTCTGCCCTTCACGAGAGCCACGTTATTGATCCCAAAGCTTGTTTGTAATTCAGTGTATTTATAAAGTTGGTTGATCACAACATTCGCAATCGCGTCACGTTTCAGATCAACGACTATCCTTGTTCCTTCTTTATTGTTTGATTCATTATTGACGTGAGCAATTCCTTCAATCACTTTTTCATTCACCAGCTCACCAATTCGATTTGTGAGTGCATCGCGGTTTACCTGGAAGGGGACCTCGGTAATAATGACCTGCTCGCGACCACTTGTTTTCGTATCAACATGCAATTTTCCACGAACCACTACCCTGCCGCGACCGAAATGCATGGCAGCCCTTACTCCTTCCATTCCATAGATGATCCCACCAGTTGGAAAATCAGGCGCCTTTACATACTGCATTAGTTCCTCAACCGTAATATCTCTTTTATCAATAAAGGCAATGCAACCATCAATTGATTCAGCCAGGTTATGAGGCATCATATTGGTGGCCATCCCTACGGCGATCCCACTTGAACCGTTGATGAGCAATTGAGGGATTCGCGTCGGTAAAATGGTCGGCTCTTTTTCGGAGTCGTCGAAGTTAAGCTGGAAATCCACCGTGTCTTTATCGATATCGTCCAGCATATGCTCGGCCACTCTTTCCAGTCTAGCCTCGGTATATCGCATCGCGGCGGGACTATCACCATCCTGGTTACCAAAATTTCCCTGTCCGTCGACCAGCGTATATCGCATGCTCCATTCCTGCGCCATTCGAACAAGCGCGTCATACACAGCTGTATCACCATGCGGATGATACTTACCCAACACCTCTCCCACTATGCGGGCAGACTTTTTATAGGGCCTGTTATAATTCAAACCCAGGTCATTCATCGCAAACAAAATCCGTCGATGTACCGGTTTTAATCCATCTCTTACGTCAGGTAATGCACGACCCACTATCACCGACATCGAGTAATCAATGTAGGCGGTCTTCATTTGTTCTTCAATGTTCACGGGAATGATCCGATTCTGATCGTTTGTCTCCTGCGGCGTTAAATTATCTTCCATGCTTATGTGTTGCTAAAGGTTTGTTTTAGTACCGGCCCTGCCTGCCGGCAGGCAGGTTTTTGGCTCAGGTGAAACTCATTCACGTCGCTCCCGATGGCTATCGGGATACTCATCGTTCAGAGCGTTGATTAAGCCATTTCTCAGAGTTTGCAAATGTACTTTTTTCCATGGTCACAACCTGACGAAATGTGTTGTTTTTTCGACTCATTTTTCAACGTTTGTGAATTGCAAAAATTGGTGATCCCGCGGTCATTATAACAAGGCTTTTACACTACGCGGCATAAATTTTCGTTTCTTTTACACTTGGAAAAAACAACCAATGCCTTCATATCGCTTACTTCGTAGCAATAAAGAGTCAGGACCCTATACATTGAACGATCTTGTAGCTCTTGGATTAAAGCCTTACGATCTCGTTTGGGTAGATGGAAGAAGCGCGGCATGGCGCTACCCAAGCGAAATAACCGAATTAAAAGAATACGC
>DASYSW010000530.1:0-1502 GCA_036002905.1 Chitinophagaceae bacterium | reverse complement strand
TGTTATTAAAATCTCTTTTTTTGATTTGCTCCCTGGTTAATTTCTCCTGTCTTCTTTCCTCCATCCGCTGAATAAATGAGATAGCATATCTTCCAGTTATGAAATTCCATAAGAGATCTCTTCTCAGCCTTTCGGATAATGTATTGTACAATAAAACATCGTGTTGAGGCAGGGTCAAAAAATCTTCGGGGTGCAGTGACGGTGTACTGTCAATGTCAAAGATGGACAGGTTGTAGAAACTATAGTTATAATGTTTAAAGACTTTTGGAACTATTGAATGTTCTACGGTAAGAGTTGCTTCGGTATATTCTTTTGACGAGACGGGCTGAAAGCCTTTTATTTTCCTGAGGTATTCAAAATTTAATGTTGCTGAAATTGAAAAAGCTGACCGGTTATAGTTGCTTTCCGGATCTGCCAGGACGCGAAATCCTCTGTTTTGGAGGGCTTGATTGAACGGCGAATTGTCATAATGCATGTAGTCTTTCACAAATGTTGTCCCGGGGTAGGAGTCGAAGACAAGGAAGTAAACATCAGGACCCTGGTGGATGTTGCCAAGACTTTCAAGATTCAAACGAGAATTTTTAGCAAGGAGGTTCTTGCTTAAAAAATAGGAGTTATCGAAGACGATGAGCGCTGTGGCATCGATTAAAATAAAGATGATAAGAAGCAAATTTTGGAACAGGTTTGTTTTGCTGAATTCTTTTTTCTTTAGAATAGCCCTCGTAAGGATAACTACGGCTACGCCCAGGGCTGGCAGTAATACAGAGTACTTGGAAAGAAAAGAGATGTGCAAAGTAAGCTGAAAAAAGTCTTTTATCGTCCCATAAAACAGGTAAACAAACCCAAATAACGTTATTAGTTGAAGGCTTTTGTTGACATTTTTGATAATCGCAAGTACCAGCAGGAAAGAAACCAGGAAAATTAGAATCACTTGACCGAAAGTCTTCACCGTCACATCAACATCGACAAGACCATAGTATTGTCGGTAGCTGTGAAGAATAGCGAACAGCGGAAGAAGGAAACTGTGAATTCCATATTTTTCAAAAAAAGATTTTATTGACCTCACAAAGGCTAATGACCGATTTTTGGTAATTGAATAAGTTTGTTGCTCTGTTCCATTTCCTTCTATGGCTATCTTGCGGACAGCGGGTTGTCGGGCCGGAAAATAACATCTTTTTGATTAACTTAATTTGCGTGTTCATAATTTGGCGTGTTTGGGGATTAATTTAGTAGCGTTGTTACTAAAATTAATCCCTGCTGTCAGATGAAACATCAACTTCTCAAATTAATGCAGCAAATTTTTCACAAATACCACACATGGTTCGTTGGCTTGTTATTCCTTGTTTATGTAGTTAATGGCGTTATTTATATTCCCAGTCAATCCATCACGTTTGATGAAGGTGATCATTACAATTATGCTGTTCGTTTTGTAAAAGGCCACCCCGAAAAAATTCGACCCTTCGATGATGCCAGTGCAATGCCAATTTCGGCTCTCAATACGT